>JAEYNO010000131.1 GCA_023412515.1 Actinomycetes bacterium | reverse complement strand
GAAGTTGGAGGCGCCGGTGAAGTTGGCGACAAAGGAATCGGCCGGCCTGTTGTAGATCTCGCCCGGCGGCGCCATCTGCAGCAGCTTGCCGTTGCGCATGACGCCGATCCTGTCGCCCAGCACCACGGCTTCCGCCTGGTCGTGGGTGACGTAGAGGCCGGTCATGCCGGTGGCCTTCAGGATACGGCGCAGCTCGTCGCGCAGCCGGATGCGCAGCTTGGCGTCGAGGTTCGACAGCGGCTCGTCGAGCAGCAGCACGCGCGGGCGGGTGACGAGCGAGCGCGCGATCGCGACGCGCTGCTGCTGCCCGCCGGACAGCTGGCGGGGGTACCGGCCGGCGAAGTCCTCGAGGCCGACGAGCGCGAGCGCCTCGGCGACGCGCGCGTCGCGCTCGGCGCGCGGCACCTTGCGGGCGCGCAGCCCGTACTCGAGGTTGCGCCGCACGGTCAGGTGCGGGAACAGCGCGTAGCTCTGGAAGACCATGCCGGTCTCGCGGCGGTGCGGCGGGACGTGCGTGACGTCCTCGCCGTCGATGTGCACGGTGCCGGCCATGGGCTCGACGAAGCCCGCGAGCGCGGACAGCAGCGTCGACTTCCCGCACCCGGAGGGCCCGAGCACCGAGACGAACTCGCCCGGCTCGACGGTGAGCTCGTCCAGCGCGAGGACGAGCGCACCGTGGTAGCCGAGCCGCAGGTCACGGACCTCGACGCGTCCCGACGTCATCAGCCGAAGATCTCCTGCCAGCGCGCCTGCAGGTCGGCCAGCTGCGGCGTGATCGCCTCGTAGTCGACCCACACGAAGTCGTCGTACGCGCCGGGGCCGCTGGTGATCTGCTCGGCGAACTTCTCGGGGTAGACGTTGGTGTCGTTCGACGCCGCGTACCAGGTGCCCTCGGAGAAGACCGGCTGGTGCTCGGGCGACGCGAGGTAGTCGAGGAACGCGTACGCGAGATCCTCGTGCGTGGTGCCCTCGGTGACGAAGAACGAGGTCAGCGCGCCGACCGAGCCCGACGCCGGGTAGGCGTAGCCGATGGGCAGGCCCTGGTTCTGCTGGACGAAAGCGCGGCCGTCCCAGTGCGCGGAGATCCACGCGTCGCCGTTGGCGAGCGCCGTCTCGACGGACGTGCCGTCCGCCGGGAACGCCGACGCGCAGTCGGCGAGGCCCTGCAGCCGGTCGAACGCGGCGTCGACGTCGGCCGGGTCGGTGAGGGAGCCGCCGGCCTCGTTGACGAGGCCCGCGAGGAACTCGACGCCGGTGTTGAAGGTGAGCGGCGAGACGCCGACGTGGCCGCACAGCTCGGGCCGGAACACGTCCGACCAGTCGGTCGGCGGCTCGGTGACGAGGTCGGTGCGGTACGCCAGGCCGGTCGACCCGACGGTGAGCGGCAGCCCGTACTGCACGTCCCCGACGTTGCTCTGCGCGACGAGCGTCGTGTTGAGGTCGGCCCAGTCGGCGACGCGGTCGGTGTCGAGCGGCTGCACGACACGCGCGGCGACGGCGCTCGGGATGACATTCGGCGTGAACGCGACGAGGTCGTAGGCGGGCTCGCCGCCGGACGACGAGCGCAGCGCGGTGAGCCACTCGGCGGGACCGCCGGGGACCAGCTCGACGGTCGCGCCGGTGGCCTCCTCGAACGGCTCGACGAACGCCTTGGTGAACGACTCGCCCCACGAGCCGGCGTACGCGGCGACGGTGAGGGTCTGGCCGGACAGGTCGCCGTCGGCGGTCGCGTCGCCGGACGTGCCGGTGCCGCCGTCGGTCGAGGCGCCGCAGGCCGTGAGGGCGAGCGCGGCGACGGTCAGCGCGACGCCGGTGCGCAGCGCGGTGCGGGGGGTGACGCGGGAGGTGGTCCGGGGGGTGGTGCGGGGGGACATGGCGACGTGCTCCTGGGGTGGGTCGACGGGTCAGCGGGGCGCGACGGACGGACATCGGTCCGTCCAGCGCAGCTGCTCCTCGAGGTCCCGGCCGACCTGCAGCAGCAGGCCGTCGCCGCGCTGGCGCCCGACCAGCTGGACGCCGAGCGGCAGCCCGTCGTCGTCGACGTGCGTGGGCAGCGACAGCGCGGGCGAGCCGATGACGCTGGGCACGGTCGTGAAGGCGAGCGTGCGCTCGTAGACGGTGCAGGCGCGCGACGTCGGCCCCCCGGCGGCGAGGAGCTCGGCGCGGACCTCGCCGACCGCGGGGACGCGCGTCGCGGTCGTGGGGGTCACGATCAGGTCGAGGTCGTCGAACAGGTCCGCGACGATCTGCCGCGCGAGCTCCTGGAGGCGCAGGACCTCGCGCACGTAGGTGGTCGCGTCGATCCCGGCCGCGTGCGCGAGGTGCCGCTGCACGTGCGCGGGCAGCAGCTCGGGCCGCGGCGGCGGGTCGAGCGCGAGCCACGTCGGGATGATCGTGCGCGGGTAGATGTCCATGACCTCGGCGGTCGCCGCGCTCGGGCGGACGTCGACGACGTCGTGGCCCGCGGCCCGCAGCCGGTCCGCGACGCCGCGAGCGGCCGCGGCGCACGCGGGGTCGACGTCGATCGCGGGGTCGAACGCCTCGGTGAGCAGGCCGACGCGGAGCGTGGGCGTGGGGCGGTCGAGCGCGGCGACGAGGTCGGGCGCGGGGCCGCCGCGCAGCGTCCACGCGTGCCGGTCGTCGCGCGCGAGGTGCGTGTGGACGTAGGCGCTGTCGCGCACGGTCCGCGTGATGGCGCCCTCGACCGCACCGCCGGCCCAGCCCTGCACGCGCGCGGGGAGCAGGCCGCGGGACGGCTTGAGGCCGACGACGCCGCAGAACGCGGCGGGCACGCGGATCGAGCCGCCGCCGTCGCTCGCGAGCGAGACGGGCACGATGCCGGCGGCGACGGACGCCGCGGAGCCGCCGCTGGACCCGCCGGGCGACCTGTCGAGGTCCCACGGGTTGCGGGTGACGCCCCAGCGGTCGCTCTCGCCCGACGTGGTCATGCCGAGCTCGGGCGCGGCGGCGCGCCCGACCTGCACGAGGCCCGCGTCGACGGCGGCGTCGACGAGCAACGCCGAGCGGGGTGCGGGGTCGTCGTCGTACGCGAGGGACGCGCGGCCCTGCGGCTGCCCGGCGACGGGGAAGAGGTCCTTGACCGTCACCGGCACGCCCGCGAGCGGGGGGACGTCGCGGCCGTCGGCGACGAGCGCGTCCAGGCGGGCGGCGCGCGCGAGCGCGGCGTCGTCGTCGCGCCAGACGACGCTGCGGACGTCGTGGTCGAGCCGGTCGATCGCGTCGAGCGTGCGCTCGACGACCGCCACGGCGCTCAGGGCGCCCGAGCGCACGCGCTCGGCGATCCCCGTCACCGAGTTATCTAGCGGATGATTTCCCGACACATTTGGTGAAGATAGTGGAGACCTGGGCGGGCGTCCATCGACCACCCGTGACTCTCACCTGCTGAGATCGCCGCGGTTCGACGACCGCACGAGCCCCACGGGTGGCGCCCCCGTGCGCACGGACGGCCTCGCACACGGTGCGGAGGTACCGCTATGTTCTCGGATGTTATGGGCCACGGACCGACGCGCCAGGGGGCGCCACGCGAGGACGTCACCGACCTCCTGCTCACCGACGTGCAGGGGCTGCCGCCGCGCGCGCTCACCGAGCTGCTCGTCGGCCGCATCACCGACGGCTCGCTGCCGCCGGGCACCCGGCTGCCCACCATCAAGGACCTCGCCGCCGCGAGCGGCGCGAGCACGTCCTCGATCGCCGCCGTGTGGGCGCGCCTCGTCGAGAAGGGCCTCGTGCGCACGCGCCGCCGCGGCGGCACCGTCGTCGTCGGCGCCGACGCGTGGCCGCAGGCCGCCGCGCCCCGCGAGTTCGACGGCTGGGCGTCCGTCGACCTCACGAGCGCCCACCCCGCCGCCGAGGACCTGCCCGACCTGCGCCGCGCGTTCGAGCTCAGCCTCGCCGAGCCCCGCACCCACTCGCTCGCGCGCGAGCACATCACCGACCTGCTGCGCACCGCCGTCGAGGGCGAGTGGCCGTTCCCCGCGCAGGAGTGGAGCACCGTCTCCGGGTCGGGCGAGGCCGCCCTGCTCACCTGCGAGGCCGCGACCCCGCCCGGCGGGACCGTCGCGGTGCAGGAGCCCACGACCCCGGGCACCGTCGCCAACCTGCGGTCGCTCGGCTACCGCGTCGTCCCCGTGACGTCGGACGAGCGCGGGCCGGAGCCCGACTCGCTCGCGGCCGCGCTCGCCGCCGGCGCGACGACCTTCCTGCTGCAGCCCGAGGGCACGCTCACGGTCGACAGCGTGCTCGACCCGCACCGCGCCGCCGAGCTCGCCGACGTCCTGCGCTCCCGGGCACCGCACGCCTGGGTCGTCGAGGAGGACGTGCTCGGCACGCTGCACCCCGGCGGCACCCACACGCTCGGCACGCTCCTGCCCGACCGGGCCGTCCGGCTCGCGTCGTACTGCCGCGCGTTCGGCCTCGACCTGCGCACCACGGTCGTCGGCGGCGCGCGCGAGCTCGTCGAGCGCATCCGCCTGCTGCGCAGCCACGGGATCCTCGCGCAGAGCCGCATCCTGCAGAACGCCCTCGCGCACATGCTGCTCGACCCCGCCGCGCGCGCGTTCGCCGACGCGGCGGCCCGCGACTACCTCACCACCGCGCAGAACCTCGTCACCGCGCTCGCCGACCTCGGCACCGACGCCGTCGTGTCCCCCGGCGGCCTGCTGGTCTGGCTCCCCGCGCACGACGAGGCGCAGGCGCTCGCCGAGCTCTCCGGCCACGGCATCACGCTCGTCGCGTCGGGCCGGACGTTCGTCGGGCCGCCGGCGCGGCCCCTGCTGCGCGTCGCGAGCCCGCAGCTGCCCGCCGACGCGCACCTCGCCGAGCTCGCGCGGCTGCTCGCCGACGCCGCACGCTCCCAGGTCGCGGCCACGTGACCCCCGCCG
>JAEYNO010000058.1 GCA_023412515.1 Actinomycetes bacterium | reverse complement strand
CGGCGGGGTCTACCGCTCGCTGCTGTGCGCGCACCCGCCGTTCCAGATCGACGGGAACCTCGGGTTCACCGCGGGTCTCGCCGAGGTGCTCGTGCAGGCGCACCGCCGCGGCCCCGACGGCGTGCGCGAGGTGCACCTGCTGCCCGCGCTGCCCGCCGCGTGGCCGTCCGGACGCGTCCGAGGGCTGCGGCTGCGCGGCGGCCTGCGGCTCGTGGACCTCGTGTGGCGCGACGGACGGGTGGTGCGGGCCGTGCTCGCGGCCGGGCGTCGCGTGGTCGTCGACGTGCGCGAGGGCGAGGACGCCGACCGCCGGCAGGTCGTGGTGCGCCCGGACGAGCCGACGGTCGCGGTGGGCTGACGCGCCGCGACGGTCGGTGCGGCGCGCGCTGCGTGCGGGTGTCGGGCGGCGGGCGCGTCAGGCGGGCGCCGGCGCCGTGGACTCCCGGACGACGAGCTCGGTGGCCAGGTCGATCCGCAGGTTCGCCGGGCGCTCGCCGGCGGCGAGGCTCAGCACCATCTGCGTCGCGGTCGCCGCCATCTCGCGCAGCGGCTGCCGCACCGTCGTCAGCGACGGCCCGAGCCACTGCGCGAGCGGGATGTCGTCGTAGCCCACGACCGAGACGTCCTCGGGGATCGACAGACCCAGCTCGCGCACGGCGCGCATGACGCCGAGGCACTGGTAGTCGGAGCCCGCGAAGATCGCGGTGGGGCGGTCGGCGCGCTGCAGCAGCCGCAGCCCGTGCTCGTACCCGCCCGTGACGTGGAAGTCGCCCCAGCGCACCAGGTCGGGGTCGGCCTCGACGCCGGCCTCGGCGAGCGCGCTGCGGTAGCCGTCGACGCGGGCGCGCGAGCACAGCACGTCGGGCGGCCCGGCGATGACGCCGATGCGCCGGTGGCCCAGCGCGAGCAGGTGACGGGTCGCGATGAGACCGCCGTTCCAGTTGTTGGACCCCACGGTGGGTACGCCGGCGGGCGGCTCGCCGAAGGTGTCGACGACGACGAACGGGATCGAGCGCGACTCGAGCTGGTGGCGCTGCGTCGCGTCGAGCGTGGAGAGGACGAGCAGCACGCCGAGCGGGCGGCGCGCGAGGATGTCGTCGATGAGGTCCTGCGGCGGGCGGTGCGCCCCGCCGAGCTCGGACAGCACGACGCCGACGCGGCGCGCGGCCGCGGCGTCCTCGACGCCCTTGATGACCTCCTGGGCCCACGCGTTGTCGATGTGGTGGAACACCAGGTCGATGAGGCTCGGGTCGCCCGAGCCGCGCCCGCGGCGTCGGCGGTAGCTGTGCTCCTCGAGGATCGCCTCGACGCGCGCCCGGGTGGCCGCGGCGACGTCGGCGCGGCCGTTGAGCACCTTGGAGACCGTCGGCACGGACACCCCGGCGAGCGCCGCGATCTCGGCGATGGTGACGGTGCGTCGCCCGTCGGTCGACGTGGTCACGGGGCCTCCTCCGGCCGGGCTCGCCTGACTGCGGGTGGTGACGTCGTCGTCGGGTGCCCGTGATGTGTCCGCAAGTTTCGAGGGCACGGTAGCACCCGGGAGGGTGCCCGGGGGAGCGTCCGACTGGCCCGGACGGGGCCTGTGCGGGGCCGCCGCTCACCCGCCAGGGTCACGCCTGAGGGCGTCCCGGACGCCCGTCCGGTCTCGGTTCGGCCACGGAGGTTGACGGCACCGCAAACGTTTGCCTAACGTGGCAGCCCTCACGTTCGGCGGAATGGGCCGCCGACACGTTTCGACCACGAGGGCGTGGAGAACCGATGCAGGCGGAGCAGCACGAGACGGGGCCGGCGCACGCCGGGACGCCGCCGCACGACCACGTCCCGCACCTGACGAGCACCACCGCCCCCGGGGTGCTCCTCACCCGCGAAGGGTGGTGAAGGCATGTCCACGCAGGACGGAGTGACCGTCGACGGCACGGTCGCCGCGCAGACGACGGTGGACCGCACGCAGCGCGCCGCCGCACCGGTCGCGCAGGGCGCCGGGCCGTCGGGTCCGCGCGACCGCGCCGCCCGCAGGCGCCGCGACGGTCACGTCACGTGGGGGCGCGCGCTGCGCCGCGACTGGCAGCTGTACTCGCTGCTGGTCCTCCCGCTCGTGTTCTTCCTGGTCTTCCGCTACGTGCCGATGCTCGGCAACGTGATCGCGTTCCGCCGGTTCCGGCCGGGCGGCTCGATCTTCGGCGAGGAGTGGGTCGGTCTGCACTACGTGCGGATGTTCATCAACGACCCCACGTTCTGGAACGTCTTCCAGAACACCCTCGTGCTGGGCGTGCTCAGCCTCGTCATCATCTTCCCGCTGCCGATCGTGCTGGCGCTCATGCTCAACGAGCTCCGCTCGCAGCGGTTCAAGCGGATCATCCAGACCATCTCGTACCTGCCGCACTTCATGTCGATCGTCATCGTCGCGGGCCTGGTCTTCCAGCTCACGGCCATGCGCGGCACGGTCAACCAGATCATCACCGCGATCGGCGGCGACGCGATCGGGTTCATGCAGCTGCCCGAGTGGTTCCGCACCATCTACATCAGCTCCGAGATCTGGCAGACCGTCGGCTGGGGCACGATCCTCTACCTCGCCGCGCTGTCCACGATCGACCCGCAGCTCTACGAGGCCGCGCGCATCGACGGCGCCAACCGGTGGCGCCAGACGTGGCACGTCACGCTGCCCGGCATCCGGCCCACCATGGTCGTCCTGCTGATCCTCAACATCGGCACGTTCATGGCCGTCGGGTTCGAGAAGATCCTGCTGCTGTACAACCCCCTGCTCTACCCGACCGCGGACGTCATCGCGACGTACCTGTACCGCGTCGGCATCGGGTCCAGCCAGTTCTCCTACGCCACGGCCATCGGCCTGTTCGAGGCGCTCATCGGCCTCACCCTCGTCCTGTCGGCCAACGCGATCTCGCGCCGAGTGGTGGGAGCCTCCCTGTGGTGACCGTCGACAACGTCACGCGCCTCGACACCAAGCTGTCGAAGCCGACCGTCCGGGCGGTCAAGGAGACGCGGGCCTACACCGCGTTCCGCGTCATCAACGCGACGCTCCTGGTCCTCATCGCGGCGATCACGCTGTACCCGTTCGCGAACCTGGCCGCGCAGGCGTTCAGCTCCGAGTCGTACATCAACTCCGGCCAGGTCACGATCTGGCCGCGCGGCTTCAACCTCACGACGTTCCAGCTCGTCATGGGCGACGCGATGTTCTGGCGCAACTACCAGAACACCGTGTACTACACGGTCGTCGCGACCCTCGTCGCGATGGTCCTCACCACGACCTACGCGTACGCGATCTCCAAGTACCGCCTCAAGGGGCGCACGGTGTTCATCGGCATCGCCGTGTTCACCATGTTCTTCAACGGCGGCCTGATCCCCAACTACGTGCTGGTCAACGAGCTGGGCCTGCGCAACACCGTGTGGGCCATCGCGCTGCCCAACGCGATCAGCGTGTTCAACCTGCTCGTCATGAAGTCGTTCTTCGAGAACTTCTCCAGCGAGCTCGAGGAGGCCGCCGAGATCGACGGCCTGAGCACGTACGGCAAGCTCTGGCGCATCGTCCTGCCGCTGAGCAAGGCGGTCATCGCGACGATGGTGCTGTTCTACGCGGTCGCGTTCTGGAACTCGTGGTTCGCCGCGTTCCTCTACATGGACCACCGCGAGCTGTACCCGGTGACCGTCTACCTGCGGAACCTCATCGCGGGTGCCACGAGCGTCGACGGCGCGGCCGGGTCCTCCGAGGCGACGCAGATCGCCGCCAACGTCAAGGCCGTGACGATGCTCCTCACCGTCCTGCCGATCGTGTGCCTGTACCCGTTCATCCAGAGGTACTTCGTGTCGGGCGTGATGCTCGGCTCGGTCAAGCAGTGACCTGATCGCCCCACCCGCGCCCCGCCGGGGTCGCGGTGCCACTTCCACGGATCCGGACGACGACGTTCCCCCGGAAGGAGAACCATGAGGACCACCAAGAAGCGGTCGGTGGCGTACGCCGCGACCGCCGCGACCCTCGCGCTGGCCCTGGCGGCCTGCGGCAGCGGTGGCGACGGCGGCGATGGCGACAAGCCGTCGGCCGACGACATCGGCACGGTCGGCGCGATGGAGGACTTCGCGGTCGGGACGACGTTCAAGGCGACCGAGCCGGTGACGTTCGGACTGATGTACCGCGACCACCCGAACTACCCGCTCAAGGACGACTGGGACATCCTCACGAAGTTCAAGGAGAACCAGAACGTCTCCTTCGACATCACGTCGCGTCCGCTGTCCGACTGGGACCAGGCCAAGTCGGTCGCCATCGGCGCCGGCAACGCGCCCGACATCATCTCGGTGACGCACCCCGGCCAGGAGGTGCAGTTCGTCGCCGGCGGCGCGATCCTCCCGGTCAGCGACTACATCGACTACATGCCCAACTTCAAGGACAAGATCGAGAAGTGGGACCTGCAGGACGACGTCGACCGGATGCGCCAGGAGGACGGCAAGTTCTACCTGCTGCCCGGCCTGCGTGAGTCCGTCCGCCCGATGTACACGTTCGCCGTGCGCAAGGACGTCTGGGAGCAGCTCGGCCTGAGCCTGGAGCCCGAGACGTTCGACGACTTCGCGGCCGACCTCGCGAAGGTCAAGGAGGCGTACCCCGACAAGTTCCCGATGTCCGACCGCTGGTCGGCCAACGGCCCGCTCGAGGCGACGCTGAACATCGCGGCCCCGAACTTCGGCACCGCGGCCGGCTGGGGCTTCGGCGAGGGCACCTACTGGGACGCCGACGCCAAGGAGTTCGTCTACGCCGGTGCGATGGACGAGTACCGCGACCTGCTCGAGTACTTCCACGGGCTCGTCGAGGACGGTCTGCTCGACCCCGAGAGCCTCACGCAGGACGACGACCAGGCGCAGCAGAAGATCGCGTCGGGTCAGACGTTCGCGCAGCTCACGAACGACCAGGAGATCCTCAAGATCCGCACCGCGTTCACCGAGCTGGGCACGCCCGGCGAGGTCACGATGATCCGCGTGCCGGCCGGTCCCGCGGGTGACTACGTCGCCGGCGGGCGCCTCGTGAGCGGCGCGATGCTGTCGTCGAAGGTCAAGGACTCCGACCACCTCAAGGCGATGCTCCAGTACCTCGACTGGCTGTTCTACTCCGACGAGGGCCTCGAGTTCTCCAAGTGGGGCGTCGAGGGTGAGACGTACACCAAGGACGCCGACGGCAAGCGCACGCTCATGCCGGAGATCGACCAGAACGACCTCAACCCGGGTGCCCCCAAGAAGCTCAACGTCGACTACGGCTACCACAACGGCGTCTGGATGCTCGAGCACGGCTCGTCCGACGAGCTCGACCAGTCGATGCTGCGTCCCGAGGTCGTCGAGTTCGTGGAGTCGATGTCGGACAAGGAGCTCGCTCCCGTCTCGCCGCCGGCCCCGCTCAACGAGCTCGAGCGCGAGCAGGTCTCGCTCTGGCAGACGGCCCTGAAGGACCACGTCTGGCAGAACACGGCCGCGTTCATCCTGGGTCAGCGCTCGCTCGACGAGTGGGACGCCTACGTCGCGGAGCTCGAGGGCAAGAACATGCAGCAGTACCTCGACATCGTGAACGGCGCCCAGGAGCGCTTCGCCGAGAAGAACGGCTGACCGGTGACGGCCGGGTCGACCTCCGCAGCGGAGGGCGACCCGGCCGTCGCTCGTCGGGCCCCGCAGGGTCCGGCACCACCCTCGCACCACCCCGGCACGCCCCGACCCGTCCTTGGAGCATCGTGCGCACCGTCGTCCCGTCCCAGCCGTCCGGCCCCCTGCCCACGTCCTGGCGCGAGTGCGTCGGCACCGGGCGCATGAACCTCGCGCTGCGCGCCGACTACCGCGACTCGCTCGCGCAGGTGCAGCGCGACATCGGCTTCCGGCACATCCGCGGGCACGGCCTGCTGTCCGACGACATGGGGCTGCTGCGCACCGACGAGGTCGACGGGCGCACCCACACGCGGTACGCGTTCACGTACGTCGACCAGGTGCACGACTTCTTCCTGGACGTCGGGATCCGGCCGTTCCTCGAGCTGGGGTTCATGCCCTCGCAGCTCGCGTCGGGCGACCAGACCGTGTTCTGGTGGAAGGGCAACGTGACGCCGCCGCGCGACCACGCGCAGTGGGTCGCGCTCGTGCAGGCGCTGCTGCGGCACCAGATCGACCGCTACGGGATCGAGGAGGTCCGCCGCTGGCCGGTCGAGGTCTGGAACGAGCCGAACCTCGCGGGGTTCTGGAAGGACGCCGACCAGGCCGCCTACTTCCGGTTGTTCGAGGCCACGGCCCGCGCGGTCAAGGACGTCGACGCCGAGCTGCAGGTCGGGGGGCCCGCCATCTGCGGCGGCTCGGACGACGCGTGGTGGGCGCCGTTCGCCGACTTCGTGACGAGCCGCGACGTGCCGATCGACTTCGTCAGCCGGCACGCGTACGCGACGGGCCCGACGCAGGAGATCCCGTTCGGCACGTACCAGACGCTGCAGCCGCCGGCGTGGCTGCTCGGCGAGTTCGACGTGCCGCGGCGCTACCTCGAGGGCACCGCCCTGGCTGGCCTGCCGGTGCACATCACCGAGTTCAACACGTCGTACCGGCCGGACAACCCGATCCACGACACCGCGTACAACGCGGCGTACCTCGCGCCCGTGCTCGCGGGCGGCGGCGACCTCGTCGACTCGTTCTCGTACTGGACGTTCTGCGACGTCTTCGAGGAGACGAACGTGCCGACGTCGTTCTTCCACGGCGGGTTCGGCATGCTCACGCACCGCCAGGTGCCCAAGCCGACCTACCACCTGTACGCGTTCATGGCGCGCATGGGCCGCGACGTGCTGGCGCACGGCGACGACCACCTGGTGTGCGCCGACCCCGACGGCCGCGTCACGGTGCTCGCGTGGCAGCCGGTCGGCGGCACCGACGCGCCCGACGCCGCGGCCGAGCACCGCGTCTCGTTGTCCCTGCCGGTGCGCGGCGACGTCGCGTTCGCGCTGCGCGAGCGCGTCAACGAGCACGACGGCAACGCGTTCGCCGCGTGGCGCGAGCTCGGCCGCCCGATGTCCCCGACGGCACGTGAGCTCGACCTCCTGCGCACGTGCTCCGCGCCCGCCGTCGAGCACGACGTGCTGCGCGCGCACGACGGCCGCGTCGACCTCGACCTCGTGCTGTCGCGCCACGAGGTGACGTTCGTCGAGCTCACGCCCGTGACGCCCACGCACCACGAGGGGCTCGACGACCGCCGCCTCCTGGGCGTCGACGACGACCGGCTCGTCGCGGAGCACGAGCGCGTGCGAGCATGACGACGATGACGCAGCGCAGCGACCCGCTCGACGAGGTCGGCTCCGGCCCGCTCTCGCGGGGTGCCGCCGTCGTGCTCTGGGTCCTGACGATCAGCGTGCTCGTGGCGCTCACGGGTGGCCTGCCGCTCGCGCTCGTGCCCTTCCTGGCCGCCGACGCCGCCAACGTGTGGATCGTCGCGCTGCTCGCCCTGCCGCTGGGGCCCGCGCTGGCGGCCGCGATGTTCGCGTGGCGGCGGTTCCTCGCCGAGCGCGACCTGCACCCCGGGCGGCACTTCTGGCGCGGGTACCGCGTCAACGCGGTCGACGTGCTGCGCTGGTGGGTGCCGTTCGTGGCGGTGCAGGCGGTGATCGGTTTCTCGCTCGCGAACCGCGAGGCGGCCGGCGTGCCCGGCGCGTACGGCGTCGCGCTCGTGGTCCTGGCCGTCGCGACGCTGCTGTGGGCGGTGCTCGCGCTCGCGCTGTCGTCGCACCTGAGCCTGCGCACGCGCGACGTCGCGCGCCTCGCGTCGTACTACCTCGCGGCCCGTCCGCTCGTCACGCTCGGCGTGCTGTCGCTGCTCGTGCTGTGCACGGGCGTCGTGCTGTACACGTCCGACTGGGTGCTCGTGCTGCTCGCGGGTCTGCTCGCGCTGGCCGCGACGACCACCACCGAGCCCGTGGTCCGCGACGCGACCGCGCGCTTCACGGCCTGACCGACCCCTTTCCCACGGCCCGTGCCCCGACGGCCCGGCCGTCCCCCGTCCGTCCCCACCCCACCGCGAGGTGTCCCGTGACCCTGCCCGCAGGCGACCACGTCCGCTACGGCGGCGACTACAACCCCGAGCAGTGGCCCGCGCCCGTGTGGGACGAGGACCACGCCGCGTTCGACCTCGCGCACGTCACGACGCTCACGGTCGGCGTGTTCGCGTGGGCGCACACGCAGCCCACCGAGGACCGCTACGACTTCTCGCGGCTCGACGCGATCGTCGAGCGCGCGCACGCCGAGGGGCGGCAGGTCGTGCTCGCGACCCCGAGCGGTGCGATGCCGCCGTGGCTCGCGCGTGCGTACCCCGACGCGTGCCGCGTCGACCTCGAGGGTCGGCGCCACGTGTACGGGCAGCGGCACAACCACTGCCCGTCGTCGCCCGCGTTCCGGCGGCTGTCGGTCGCGATGGCCGCGCGCCTCGCCGAGCGGTACGGCGACCACCCGGCGGTCGTCGCGTGGCACGTCGGCAACGAGTACGGCGGCGCGTGCTACTGCGACCTGTGCGCGGCGGGCTTCCGGGAGTGGCTGCGCGCGCGCTACGGCACGCTCGAGCGGCTCAACGACGCGTGGAACGCCCTGTTCTGGTCGCACGTCTTCGGGGACTGGGAGGAGGTCGTGCCGCCGTCGATGCTGTCGGAGCACTGGCGCGGGCCGAACCACACGGCGTTCCAGGGCATCACGCTCGACTACCGGCGCTACATGTCGGACCGGTTGCGCGAGGGCTTCGTCGCCGAGAAGGCCGCGATCCGCGAGCACGACGCGACGACGCCCGTGACGACCAACCTCATGGGCTTCTACCAGCCGGTCGACTACCACCGCTGGGCCGACGACCTCGACTTCGTGTCGTGGGACAACTACCCGCCGCTGCCCGACGACCCGCTGCGCACGGCCGCGCGCATGGCCGCGACGCACGCCGCGATGCGCGGGCTCAAGGGCGGGCAGCCGTTCTGGGTCATGGAGCAGACCCCGTCGATCACGGCGTCGCGTGACGTCAACCCCGTCAAGCGGCCCGGCGTGCTCGCGCTGTGGACGTGGCAGTCGGTGGCGCACGGCGCCGACGCGACCCTGTACTTCCAGATGCGCCAGTCGCGCGGGGCGTGCGAGAAGTACCACGGCGCGCTGCTCGACCACTCGGGCCGCACCGACACGCGCGTGTTCCGCGAGGCCGCCGACCTCGGTGCGGCGCTCGCGACCACGGGGTCCGCGCTGCTCGGAGCGCGCACGCCCGCCCGCGTCGCGCTGCTGCTCGACTGGGACTCGTGGTGGGCGGTCGAGATGACCGACGGCTACAACCGGCACGTCTCGTACCTGCAGACGCTGCTGGCCCACCACCGCGCGCTGTGGGACGCGAACGTCGACGTGGACGTCGTCCCGGTCACGGCCGACCTCGCGGCGTACGACGTGGTCGTCGCGCCGCTGCTGCACGTGCTGCAGGGCGACGTCGCGCAGCGGCTGACCGCGTTCGTCGAGCGCGGCGGCTCGCTCGTCACGACGTTCTACGGCGGGCGGGTCGACGCGTCCACCAACGCCTTCCTCGGGTCGCCGCCGCTCGACGCGCTCGTGGGCGCGCGCGTCGAGGAGACCGACTCGGGCGTGCCCGGCGCCGCGAACCCCGTGACGCTGACGCTCGACGGCGCGACGACGACGCACGACGCGACGCTCGTGTTCGAGCTGCTCGTGCCGGACGAGGGCACCGAGGTGGTCGGCACGTACGGCGCCGACTTCTACGTGGGCCGCGCGGCCGTGACGCGCGCGCGGCGCGGCGCGGGGTCCGCGTGGCACGTCGCGACCGGGCTGGACGACGCGGGCCTCGCGCGCGTGCTGCGGCACGTCGTGGCCGGGCACGGGCTGCTCGGACCGCACGCCGACGACCGGGGCGTCGAGGTCACGCACCGCAGGGCGCCGGACGGCACGCGCTTCACGTTCGTGCTGCACCACGGCGACGAGCCGCGCACCGTGACGTCCGAGGTCGCGGGCGTCGACCTGCTCACCGGGCGGACCGTCGCTGCGGGCGAGCAGCTCGTGCTGCCGCCGCGGCAGGTGCTGGTGCTGCGCGGCTGACGCCGGGACCCGGTCCGGGATGCGTGACGAATCCCGAAGCCGATACCATCGAGGCATGACCATCCAGATCACCGTGCGCCTCGACGACGGGCTCGTCGAGGCCCTCGACTCCCTCGTCGCCGCGGGTCGAGCCCGGAGCCGCGCGTCCGTGGTCGAGGACGCGCTCGAGCGGCACCTGCGGCGCGAGCTCGCCGCGCGCGACGCCGCGCTGCTGACGGGCGACGCCGCCGGTGCGCACGACCTCGACGCGCTCGCGGCGTGGGCACGTCGGCAGCCGCTGCCCTCGATCGACTGATGCGCCCGATCCACGTCGCGCAGCTCGACAAGGCGCGGCCCGTGCTGGTGCTGACGCGGGAGCTGGTCCGGCCGCACCTGGCGAGCGTCACGGTCGCGCCGATCACCTCGACGGTGCGCGGCCTCTCGACCGAGGTGCCGCTCGGTCCCGCCAACGGGCTCGACCACGCGTGCGTGGTGAGCTGCGACAACGTCCAGACGGTGCCCGCTAGCGCGCTCGGCCGTGTCGTCGGGTACCTGCTGCCCGACCAGGAGAGCGCCCTGGCGCGTGCGCTCGTGCTCGCGTTCGACCTCGACGCGTGAGGTCGACCACACCGCTCACCGCGTCATGGCCGTCAGTCACAGGCGATTCGCCCGGACGGCCGAACGGACATGTCGGACGCGGTGGCTAGGCTCGACCCTCGGGTCGAGCCGGTGCCCACGGGTCCCGGTCCGCCCTGCCGTTCCACCACCACCCGACCGGGGAGATCATGGGCTTCTTCACCAAGGACACGTCCGCACCGCCGCCGCCGGCGCTCGGCCCGCTCAGCCGCGACCGCGTGACCGCCGCGCTCGACGCGCGCGACATGCGCTACGGCATCGACGACGACGGCGACGTCGGCGGCTACTGGGACGGCCACCTCTTCTACTTCTTCATCATGGGTCAGAACGGCGAGTACCTGCAGACCCGTGGTCGCTGGAACCGCAAGGTCGGGCTCGACCAGCTCCAGGCGATCACCGAGATCGTCAACGAGTGGAACGCCTCGAAGCTGTGGCCCAAGGGCTACGTGCGCGCCGAGGACGGCGTGGTCGGCGTGTACGCCGAGCACACGGTCGACTACGAGCACGGCGTGAGCGACGCGCAGGTCGACCTGCAGCTCGCGTGCGGGATCTCGACCGGGCTGCAGCTCTTCGAGCACCTGGACGAGAAGTACCCCGCCGAGGCGGCGGCCGCCCGGGCGGAGATGGACGAGAACTGACCGTGGAGAACCAGTCCACCGCGGCGGGCCGGGCCTTCCAGGTCGACCTGCGCGGCGTCGTCGACCTGCTGGCACGGCACCTGTACTCGGGGCCCCGCGTCTACGTGCGCGAGCTGCTGCAGAACGGCGTCGACGCGATCACGGCCCGCCGCGCCGTCGACCCGGACGCACCCGCCACCGTGCGGCTGCGTCCGGGCCCCGACGGCACCCTCGAGGTCACCGACACGGGCATCGGGCTCACGCCCGCGCAGGCCGAGGAGCTGCTCGCGACCGTGGGCCGCTCGTCCAAGCGTGACCTCGACCTCGGGCTCGGCCGCGAGGAGTTCCTCGGGCAGTTCGGCATCGGCCTGCTGTCCGCGTTCATGGTCGCGGACGAGATCGAGCTCGTGTCGCGCTCGGCGACCGACCCGCAGGCGCCGCCCGTGCGCTGGGTCGGCTACGCCGACGGCCGGTACGACCTGACCGTCCTGCCTGCCGACGCGCCCGTCGAGCCCGGCAGCACGGTGCGCCTGCGCGCGCGGCGCGACACCGACCACTGGCTCGCGGCCGAGACGGTCGTCGCGCTCGCCGAGGAGTTCGGCGCGCTGCTGCCCGTCGACGTCGCGGTCGAGGTGCCGCTGCCCGGGGCGCAGGGCACCGCGTGGCGCCGCACGAGCGAGCCCGTCCTGCCGTGGCGCGCGCAGTACCGCGACGACGCCGAGCGCACCGCCGCGCTCGCGGCGTACTGCGAGCGCACGCTCGGGTTCACGCCGCTCGCGCACATCGACCTCGAGGTCCCGCTCGCGGGCCTGTCGGGCGTCGCGTTCGTGCTGCCCACGGCCGTGCCGCCGGGCGCCGGGTCGCGGCACCGCGTGTACCTCAAGCGCATGCTGCTCGGCACGCAGGTCGAGGACCTGCTGCCCGACTGGGCGTTCTTCGTGCGCTGCGTCGTCGACACCGGCGTGCTGCGGCCCACCGCGTCGCGCGAGCAGCTCTACACCGACGACACGCTGCTGGCCGCGCAGGAGGCGCTCGCGGCCCAGGTGCGCGCGTGGACCGTCGCCACGCTCACCTCGCCGTCCTCGACGAGCCGCAAGGTCGTCTCGACCCACCACCTGGCGCTGCGCTCGCTCGCGGTCGTCGACGACGAGGTGCTCGACCTCGCCGCGCAGGTGCTGCCGTTCGAGACCACCGACGGCACGCAGACCCTCGCGGCCGTCCGCGAGTCCCACGGCGACGTGCTGCACACGACGCGCGTCGAGGACTTCCGCCGGGTCGCGCCCGTCGCCCGCGCGCAGGGCATGACGGTCGTCAACGCGGGCTACGTGTACGACGCCGACCTGCTGGCCCGCCTCGCGCGCCGGCCCGGCTGGCGCGTGCGCGAGCTCGCCGCCCAGGACGTCGCGCAGGTGCTCGAGCCGCTCGAGCCGCTGCGCGAGCTCGAGGTCCTCGACCAGGTGCGCGCGGCCGACGCGGTCGTGCGCCCGCTGGACTGCGACCTCGTGGTGCGCCGCTTCGAGCCCGAGGAGGTCCCCGCGGTGCTGCTGGAGGACCGCGAGGGCCGGCACCGCAGCGACGTGCGCCGCACGGTCGCCGAGGCGGACGACCTGTGGGGCGGCGTCCTCGCGGGGCTCAGCGACGCGACCGACGACGCACCCGCGCGCCGGCTCGTGCTCAACGACGCGAACCCCACCGTGCGACGGCTGCTCACCGCCGCGCCCGACGCCCCCGTGCTCGCGGCCGGCGTGCGGTCGCTCTACGTCACGGCCGTGCTGCTGGCCGGCGAGCCGCTGCGCGTGCGCGAGGCCGAGCTCATGAACGACGCGATGGGCGTGCTGCTCGACGCCGGGCTGACGCCCCGCCCCGAGCCGCGCGTGCCCGACGAGACCCAGGAGGACGTGTGACCCGCTCGCTCGACGAGGCCAACCGCGAGATCTCGAGGGTGCGGTCGCTGCCGTACGGCGCCGCGCGCACGCAGGCGGCCGAGCAGCAGGTGCGGCTCATCGAGGCCGAGGGGCCCGACAAGGCGCGCGCGTTCGCGCTGTCGGTGCTCGTCGAGTCGCTCGTGTGGAACGGCGAGGTCGACAAGGCCTACCTGCCGTTCACGCAGCTCGTGCGCTGGTACGACCAGCACCCCGAGCACTTCGACGACATGGACGTCCAGGGCATGTTCTGGACGTTCAAGTGGATGGTCGGGCACCTGTCGGACTTCCCGAACGTGCCGGCCTCGCAGATCGAGGCGACGCTCGAGGACATGGAGCGGCGCTACGCGCTGGCCGGGCTGGGCCGCGACGCGGTCGCGTTCGAGCGGTTCTCGCTGGCCCGCACGCGCGGCTCGGCCGACGTCGACGCGCTCTACGAGGAGTGGGTGCGCACACCGCGCGACGAGTACTCGCAGTGCGAGGTCTGCGACCCGGGCGACCGCGCGACGTACCTCGTCGAGCGCGGCGACGCCGAGGAGGCGCGCCGCCTCATCGAGCAGACCCTCGCGACGGGGCAGACGTGCGCGACGGAGCCGGCGGACATGCTCTCGACGCTCGCGCTCATCCACCTCGACGCCGGCCGCGCGGCGGAGGCCGCGTCGGCGCACCGCCGCGCGGTCGCCGCGCTGGCCGAGGCCGAGTCCGACATGGCGGGGGCGCGGGGCGAGCGTTTCGAGCTGCTGGCGCGCGGCGGCCAGCCGACGCGGGCGCTGCGCGCGCTCGTGGTCGACCAGCGTCTGCTCGTGCAGGCCGACACGCCGCGGGACCGCCTGATCTTCCTGCTGCACGTGGTCGCCGGGACGTCCGCGCTGCTGCCCGAGCACGCGGACGTGCCCGTCACGCTCGACGGCGTGCCCGCCACCGACGTCGCGTCGCTGCGCACGTGGGCCGAGGCGGAGGCCGAGACGCTCGCGCGCGCGTTCGACGAGCGCAACGGCACCGACCGGTACGCCACGCTGCTCGCCCGGGCGCGTGCGACCCGCCCGGCGGACGTGCCGCTCGACCTCGACGTGATCCGCCCGGGCGGCCCGTCCGGCGCCCCCGTGG
>JAEYNO010000492.1 GCA_023412515.1 Actinomycetes bacterium | reverse complement strand
GCGCGGGCCGTCGCCGCCCGCGCGGGCCGGCCGACGTCCGCGCGACGACGCGCCCGGGACAGGGCAAGGGAGGACCGGTGCCGAAGACCCCCACGGTGTACGACGTCGCCCGGCACGTCGGGATGTCGACCGCGACCGTGTCGCGCGTGCTGCGCCGCCCGCAGGACGTGCGGCCCGAGACGCGCGCGCTCGTGCACGCCGCGATCCAGGAGCTCGGGTACGTGCCCTCGGGCGCGGCGCGCGGGCTGGCGGCACGCCAGACGGGCGTGCTGGGCCTGTGCTTCCCCGACGTCGACGGCATCGACGACCCGGCGTCGGTCCCGGCGCCCGTGCCCGCGGGCCAGGCGGTCGAGGTGGTGGTCGACACCGGCCACGCGCCCGACGTCCACCCGGGCAACCTGTACATGGGCGAGGTCATGCGCGGCGCCGAGCTCGAGGCATGGCGCACCGGGCTCGCCGTGATGATCGCGGTCGCGCGCGGCCCCGCGTCGGCGGCGACGGTGTCGGACCTGGCCGGGCGGGTCGACGGGCTCGCGGTGCTGTCCGCGACGGTGCCGGACGACGTGCTGGCGCACATCGCGCGCCGCATCCCGGTGGTGGTCATGGCGGGGCCCGGCATCGACGGCGACCCGCACGACCACATCAGCGTCGACAACGCGGCGGGCATGCGCGCGCTGACGACGCACCTCGTGGCCGACCACGGGCTGCGCGACCTCGCGTTCGTCGGCGGCTCGGCGGACTCCCCCGACGACGCCGAGCGGTTCCTCGGGTTCTGCGCCGCGCTCGCCGAGGCGGGCCTGCCCGTGCCCGACGCACCGGCGGCGCGCGGCGACTTCACGCGGACGACGGCGCGCACGCTCGCGCGGCGCCTGCTCACCGCGGGCGACCTGCCGCGCGCGCTCGTGTGCTCGAACGACCAGACGGCGCTCGGGTTCCTGGACGAGCTCACGGCCGCGGGAGTGGACGTGCCGGGCCGCGTCGCACTGACCGGGTTCGACGGCATCGACGCGGGGCTGACCGCGTCGCCGCCGCTGACGACCGTGCGGCAGCCGATGGTCGAGCTGGGGCGGGCGGCGGTCGACCGGCTGCGGCGCCGGATGGCGGACCCGAGCCTGCCGACGGCGACGATGAACCTGCCGGTGCGGGTGCTGCTGCGCAGGTCGTGCGGGTGCGCTCCCACCGCGGCGGCGACCCCGGGCCCGGCCGCGGCCGCCGCTCCCCCTGTCGGCTGACGCCGCCCGCGGACGGTGCGCGGAGGTGTTGCCGTGTCCGATGTAAGCGCATACAGTCGACCGCGCGCACCCCCGGCGCACGGCCCCCCGGCCGTCCTCGACGTGGAGGAGAACGACTCATGACCCGCTCGCGCTGGACCCAGGCCGCCACGGCCCTGGCGACCGCGGCCGTGCTGGTGACCGCGGGCTGTGCGGCCCCGGTCCAGACCTCGGGCGGCGGCAACGCCGCCGACGGCACCACCTCGATGCTCATCGGCGCCGACAACGGCTCGCCGACCTTCGAGCGGAACTTCAACCCGTACTCGTCGAACAAGCGCAACACCGCGAGCTACATCTACGAGCCGCTCGTGATCGTCAACGAGATGTCCGGCGACGAGACGCCGTGGCTCGCCGAGTCCTACGAGCAGCCCGACGCGAGCACCGTGGTCTTCCACCTGCGCGACGGCGTCACCTGGTCCGACGGCGAGGACTTCACCGCCGACGACGTGGTCTTCACGTTCGACCTGCTGCTGCAGCACCCGCAGCTCGACCTGCGCGGCGTCGGCGAGCACATCGCCTCGGTCGAGGCCGACGGGTCCGACGTGATCGTCCACCTGTCGAGCGAGGACGTGCCGGGCGCCGTCATCATCGCGCAGACCATGATCGTGCCCGAGCACCTGTGGGCCGACGTCGAGGACCCCGTGACGTTCACCAACGAGGACCCGGTCGGCACCGGCCCGTACACGCTCGGCGAGTTCACGCCCAACCAGTACACGCTCGTGAAGAACGAGTCCTACTGGCAGGCCGACAAGGTCGCCGCCGACCGGCTCGTTCAGCC
The DNA here is from genome assembly GCA_023412515.1 of Actinomycetes bacterium. Lineage (GTDB taxonomy): Bacteria > Actinomycetota > Actinomycetes > Actinomycetales > Cellulomonadaceae > Cellulomonas. The sequence continues at coordinate 9,755 of JAEYNO010000492.1, read as the reverse complement.
CGCCGCGAACTCCGAGCTCGACATCGTCAACAAGGGCTACGACTGGGCCTACGCGTTCATGAGCGACGTCGAGGACACCTGGGTCAAGGCCGACCCCGAGCACAACACGTACTGGTACCCGGCCGGCGCGACCATCGCGCTCATCCCCAACATGACGAAGGCGCCGTACGACAACCTCGACTTCCGCAAGGGGATCGCGGCCGCGCTCGACAAGCAGGCGATCGCCGACAAGGCCGAGCAGGGCTACGTCGACCAGGCCAGCCAGAGCGGCCTCATGCTCCCCGCGCAGGAGAAGATCCTCGACCCCGACCTGCCGAACCAGGGGATCGTCGAGCAGGACACCGACGCGGCTCTCGAGCACTTCGCCGCCGCGGGCTACACGCAGTCCGGCGGCAAGATGCTCGACGCGAACGGCCAGCAGCTGACGATCCGGATCACGACCCCCAACGGCTGGTCGGACTGGCTGCAGGGCGTCCAGCAGGTCAAGACGCAGCTCGGCGCGCTCGGCATCGAGGTCGAGGTCGTGCAGCCGCAGCCCGCGGCCTACCAGCGCGAGATGCGCTCGGGCGAGTTCGACATGGTCATGGGCACCGTCGGCGGCACCGGGCAGCCGTACCAGGACTTCAGCGGCATGATGGGCGCGCGGTTCTACCAGGACGTCGGCACCACCGCCTCGGGCAACTTCGGGCGCTTCCAGTCGCCCGAGGCCGACGCCCTGCTCGACGAGCTCAAGGTCACCGTCGACGACGCGCGGCAGGCCGAGATCGCGCAGGAGCTGCAGACCATCGCCTACGAGCAGCTGCCGATGATCTCGCTGTTCTACGGCGGGTCGTGGGGCCTGTTCTCCACCGAGTCGTTCACCGGCTGGCCCAGCGCCGACGACCCGTACGCGTCCCCCAAGACGTGGGACCAGACGCCGCTGCTCATCCTCACGAGCCTCGAGCCGACCTCCTGACGGCGGTGCCCGGGCGCGGCCACGTCGCGCCCGGGCACCCCCGCCCGACCTACCCGAACCGACCCGAGGAGGCTCCGGTGCGCTACGCCCTGCGCAAGCTCGGTCTGCTCCTGCTGACGCTGTGGGCGGCGGTGACGCTGAACTTCGTGCTGCCACGGCTCATGCCCGGCTCACCGGCCGACGCCGCGATCGCCCGGCTGTCCCAGAACGGCCCCGTCTCCCCCGCCGTGCAGCGCGCCATCGAGGTGCAGCTCGGCCTGCCCGACGGCAACCTGTGGGACCAGTACGTCAGCTACCTGCACAACGTCCTGACCCTCGACTTCGGGGTCTCGTACACGTTCTTCCCGCAGCAGGTGTCCGAGCTGGTCGCGGCCGCCCTGCCCTGGACGCTCGTGATGGTCGGGCTCGTGACGGTCGTCGCGTTCGTGCTCGGCACGCTCATCGGGGTCGGCGCGGCCTGGCGGCGCGGCACCTGGATGGACTCGGTGCCGACCATGACCGGCAGCTTCCTGTCCGCGTTCCCCTACTTCTGGACCGCGCTGCTCATCCTGTTCTTCGCCGGCTACGTCGCCGGGTGGTTCCCGACGTCGGGCGCCTACTCGGCCACCGCCGTCCCCACGTTCTCCGCCGAGTTCGTCGGCGACGCGCTCTACCACGCGGCGCTGCCCGCGCTCACGATCCTGCTGACGTCCCTGGGCGGCTGGATCCTCGGCATGCGCAACACGATGATCACGACCCTCGGCGAGGACTACGTGACGTTCGCCGAGGCCAACGGCCTGCGCGGCCGCACCGTGGCGCTGCGCTACGCCGCGCGCAACGCGATCCTGCCGAACCTCACGGGCTTCGGCATGGCCCTGGGCGGCGTGGTCGGCGGGTCCCTGCTGGTCGAGCAGGTCTTCAACTACCCGGGCGTCGGGTACCTGCTGTTCAACGCCGTGACCAACCAGGACTTCCCCCTGATGCAGGCGCTGTTCCTCATGATCACGGTCAGCGTGCTGGTGGCGAACTTCCTGGTCGAGATCCTCTACGGCGTCCTCGACCCCCGGACGAGGCGGTGAGCGACATGACCGAACCGACAGCCGTGACCGCGGCGGGCACCGAGCCGCAGGTGGTCCCCGGGCCGCCGCGCCGCACGAGCCGCACCCGCACCGGGCGCTTCTTCCAGGTCGTGGGCCGCGGGTTCGCGACCGTGTGGGCCAACCCCAAGGCCCGCGTCGGGCTCGTCATGCTGGGCGCGTTCGTCCTCATGGCCGTCTTCGCGCCCCTGCTCGCGCCGTACGGCCCGCACGACGACTCGTTCGGCCGCAACGAGGCCGGGTCCGCCGCGCACTGGCTCGGCACCACGGGCAACGGCGAGGACGTGCTGTCGCAGGTCATCTACGGCGCGCGGATCTCGCTGCTCGTCGGCTTCGTCGCCGGCGGCCTGTCGACGCTCGTCGCGGTCGTCATCGGCCTGTCGTGGGGCTACCTGCGCGGCTGGGGCGACGACGTCGTGAACTTCCTGGTCAACCTGTTCCTCGTGATGCCGGGCCTGCCGCTCATGATCATCATCGCGGCGTACCTGCAGAACGGCGGGCTGCCGATGATCATCCTGGTCGTCGTGCTCACCGGGTGGGCGTGGGGTGCACGCGTGCTGCGCTCGCAGACCCGGTCGCTGCGCTCGCGCGACTTCGTCACGGCCGCCGTGTTCTCGGGCGAGCGCCCGGCGCGCGTGGTGTTCCGCGAGATCCTGCCGAACATGACGTCGATGATCGCGGCGTCGTTCTTCGGCGCGGCGACCGCCGCGATCCTCGCGGAGTCCGGCCTGTCGTTCCTCGGCCTGGGCGACATGTCGACCGTGAGCTGGGGCTCGATGATCTTCTGGGCCCAGAACTCCATGGCGATCCTCACCGGCCAATGGGTGCTGCTGTTCGCGCCCGGCCTGTGCATCGCGCTGCTCGCCACCTCCATGACCCTCGTGAACTTCGGCGTGGACGGCCTGTCCAACCCGCGCCTGCGGGAAGGGACCGGCCGATGAGCCTGCTGCAGATCGAGGACCTCACGGTCGTCTACGAGCCGCGCGGCGCGCAGCCCACGACCGCCGTCGACCGCGTCAGCCTCAGCCTCGAGCAGGGCGAGTTCGTCGGCCTGGTCGGCGAGTCCGGCTCGGGCAAGTCGACGCTCGGCTTCGCGATCACGCGGCTCGCCAAGGCACCCGCGCGCATCGCGTCGGGGCGGATCGTGTTCGACGGCACCGACATCGCGGGCATGGGCGCCGAGGAGCTGCGCGCACAGCGCCGCGGCGGGTTCGCGATGGTGCTGCAGTCCGGCATGAACGCGCTCAACCCCGTGCGGTCCGTCGGGCACCACTTCGCCGACGTGTTCGCGGCCCACGGCCACGTGCCGGCGCCCCGGCGGCGTGCGCGCGCGGTCGAGCTGCTCGACAAGGTGCAGCTGCCCGCGACCGTCCTGGACCGGTACCCCGGCGAGCTGTCGGGCGGCATGCGGCAGCGCGTGTCCATCGCGCTGGCCCTGTCGCTTGAGCCGCGGCTCATGGTGTTCGACGAGCCGACCACCGCGCTCGACGTGCTGGTGCAGCACGCCGTCATGGACACGATCCGCGAGCTGCAGAAGGCCGAGGGGTTCACCGCGGTGCTCATCTCGCACGACCTCGGCGTCGTGCTGGAGTCCGCCGAGCGCGTCGCGGTCATGCACGACGGCCGCGTCGTCGAGGACGCCCCGGCGCGCGAGCTGTACCGCCACCCGCGGCACGAGTACACGCGCATGCTGCTCTCGCACTACGCGGACCCGCGCGCCGAGGTCGTCGAGCTGCCGGGCCTGAGCTCGCGCACGGTCGACGCGGCGGGGTCGACGGGCGCCACCGCGGCGGGGTCCGACGCCGGCGCCGCGCGCGACGCGGTCGTCGTCGAGCACGTCTCCAAGGTGTACCCGGCGCCGCGGCGCGGCGAGCAGCCCGTCACGGCCGTCGACGACGTGTCGTTCACGCTCGAGCCGGGCGGCGCGCTCGCGCTCGTCGGCCAGTCCGGGTCCGGCAAGTCGACCATCGCGAAGCTGCTCACGGGCGTCGAGCGGCCCACGAGCGGCACGGTGCGGTTCGGCGACCAGCGCGTCGACCGCATGCGCCGCCGCCAGCTGCGCCGCCTGCACGCCGACGTGCAGATGGTGTTCCAGGACCCGTACTCGGCGCTCAATCCGCTGAGCACGGTCGAGTACACGCTCACCCGGCCGGTCGAGAACTTCACCGACCTGCGCGGCGAGGCCGCGCGGGCCCGCGTGCTCGAGCTGCTGGAGACCGTCGGGCTGACCCCGGTCGAGCAGTTCGCCGCCAAGCTGCCGCACCAGCTGTCGGGCGGGCAGCGCCAACGCGTCGTCATCGCGCGCGCCCTGGCGTCGGACCCGCAGGTGCTCGTGGCCGACGAGCCCGTGTCGATGCTCGACGTGTCGCTGCGCGCGGGCGTGCTCGCGCTGCTGCAGGAGCTGCGCCGCGAGACCGGCGTCTCGCTGCTCTACATCACGCACGACCTGCTCTCGGCGCGCGTCATCGCCGACCAGATCATGGTGCTGCACCACGGCAAGGTCGTGGAGCGCGGCGAGACGGTCCGCGTGCTGCGGTTCCCCGAGGCGGACTACACGACCCGCCTGCTGGCCGCCGTGCCGCAGCCCGCCCGACGCTTCGAGGCGTCGTGACGGCCGCCGAGCACGTCCGCCCGGACGTCGTGCCCGGCCCGGGCGTCGTCACGCCCGGGCGGCCGTTCGGCGGGTTGGCGCTGCCCGCGGGCGTCGAGCCGCTGCGGCTGCGCCTGTCCGAGGTCGAGCTGACCGCGCTGCGCGCACGGCCCGCGGGCGAGGTCCGCGCCACCGCGCTGCTGGTGCCCGGGTTCACGGGCTCCAAGGAGGACCACCGCGTGCTGCTGCCGCTGCTCGCGGCGCACGGCGTCGACGCGTGGGCCATCTCGCAGCGCGGGCAGGCCGACTCCGGCGCGCTCCCCCGCACTCACGACTACGCGCTCGACCGCCTGGTCGAGGACGTGCACGAGGTCGCGGCGCTGCTCGGGACCCCGGTGCACCTGCTCGGCCACTCGTTCGGCGGGACCGTCGCGGCCGCCGCGGCCGTGCACCACCCGGGCGCGTTCCGGTCGCTCACCCTGCTGTGCTCGGGCCCGCACGGCTGGCCGGGCCGCAAGGCGGACCTGCGCGCACGGCTGCTCGCCGCGGGCGGCGCCGCCGACCTGTGGAGCCTCGACAACCCCGACCTCGCCTGGCGCCTCGCGCAGGGCGAGCCTGTCGAGCTCGACCCCGAGGCCGCGTTCCACCGCGAGCGCTCGCGCGCCACGAGCACCGCGCAGCTCGTCGCGGCGATCGACATCCTCGCCGACCCCGCCGACGTCACCCCCGCGCTGGCCGCCACCGGGCTCCCGGTGCTGGTCGCGCACGGCGAGCACGACGACGTCGCCTGGCCGCAGGCGTGGCAGCGCCGCACCGCCGAGCAGGTGGGCGGGCGCTACGCGGTGCTGCCCGGCGCGGCGCACTCGCCGAACCTCGAGACCCCCGAGGCCACGGCCGACCTGCTGGTCGGCTTCTGGTCCTCCTGCCCTGCAACCGAGTGAAGGACAGCCCTGTGGCACACACCCTGCAGTTCCCCGACGGATTCCACTGGGGTGCGGCGACCGCCGCGCACCAGATCGAGGGCAACAACGTCAACAGCGACTGGTGGGTGCGCGAGCACGCGGCCGGCACGACGATCGTCGAGCCGTCGGGCGACGCCGCGGACTCCTACCACCGCTACGCGCAGGACATGCGGCTCCTCAAGGACGCGGGCCTGGACACCTACCGGTTCAGCATCGAGTGGGCGCGCATCGAGCCCGAGAAGGGCTTCGTGTCCCGCGCCGAGGTCGCGCACTACCGGCGCATGGTCGAGACGGCGCTCGAGCTCGGCATCACGCCCATGGTGACGCTCATGCACTTCACGGTGCCGCGCTGGTTCTACCAGGAGGGCATGTGGCGGGCCGCCGACGCGGCGGACCGGTTCGCGCGGTACGTCGAGGCGGCGCTGCCCGTGCTGGGCGACGACGTCGAGTGGGTCTGCACGATCAACGAGCCGAACATCGCGGCGATGATCGCGGGCGGCGAGGACCCGGCGAACCTGGTGGCGTACGGGCTGCCCGCGCCGGACCTCGCGGTGGCCGACACGCTGCTCGAGTGCCACCACCGCGCGCAGGAGGTGCTCGCGGGCGTCGGCGGCGTGCGATCGGGCTGGACGATCGCGACGCAGGCGTTCCAGGCGGAGCCGGGCTGCGAGGACGTCAAGCACGCCTACGGCTACCCGCGCGACGACTGGTACCTGGAGATGTCGAAGGGCGACGACTGGGTCGGCGTGCAGGCGTACACGCGCACGATCATCGGCCCCGACGGCCCGCGGCAGGTGCCCGACGGCGTCGAGACGACCCTCACCGGCTGGGAGTACTACCCGCCGGCGATGGCCGAGGGCGTGCGCTCGGCGTGGGAGCTCACGGGCGGCGTGCCGGTGTTCGTCACCGAGAACGGCATCGCGACCGCCGACGACGCGCGCCGCATCGACTACACCGAGGCCGCGCTCACGCACCTGCACGCGGCGATCGCCGACGGCGTCACGGTCGAGGGCTACCTGCACTGGAGCCTGCTCGACAACTACGAGTGGGCCAGCGGCTACCGGCCCACGTTCGGCCTGGTCGGCTGGGACCCCGAGACGTTCGAGCGCCGCCCCAAGCCGAGTCTGGCGTGGCTCGGCGAGCAGGCGCGGGCGAACGCCCTGACCGTCCGCTGACGGTCGGGACGACGCCGGCGCACGGGCCACCCCTCCCGTGCGCCGGCGTCGGCGTCCCGCCTCCCGCGCTCACCGGGCGTCGACGTCGCCGCCCTCGCTCGCGCGCTTCCACCGCGCGAGGTGGTAGCGCCACCCCTCCTCGTGCTCGTCGGGCAGCGAGCGCGGGGTCCGTGCGCGGACGAACCCCGTCTCGGTCAGGTCGACCACGGTGGACGTCCCGTCCGCGGTCAGACGGACCACGACGTCGAGCGGACCGTCCCACGTCGGCTCGGCCCACGCGAACGCAAGCAGCCGGGGCGCGTCGCACCGGGTCACGCGGCCCGTGGCCGTGGCCTCGACGCCGTCCTCGGTCCAGGTCTCGACGAGCGGTGAGCCGACGACGGCGTCGAAGCGCATCTCGGGCCACCACGCGTCCCGCCCGACCGTCAGGAGTCGCCAGACGACGTCGAGGGACGCGTCGACCCTCGTCCCCACCGTCACCGAGTCACGCAGCACCCGAGCACGCTACCGACCCGGTACCGGCGTCGGAGCACCTGAGTACGTGAACCCCTCGTACGTGAACGCCTAGTACGTGAACCGCGCCGTCCGGGCGCGCAGGTCGGCGGCGATCCGGGCCAGGTCCGCCACCGACGTCGTGACCTGGTCCATCGCCTCGTTGGTGGACGTCGCCTGGGTCGCGACGCCGGTGATGGTGCCGGCGATGTCGCCCGAGCCCGTCGCGGCTTCCGTGACGGACCGCGACATCTGGGTCGTCGTCGCGGTCTGCTCCTCGACGGCCGACGCGATGGTCAGCTGGAAGTCGTTGATCGCCGCGATGATCCGCGAGATGTCGCCGATGGCCGCGACGGCCCCGGCGGTGTCGCCCTGGATGGCCTCGACGCGGCGCGCGATGTCCTCGGTCGCCTTCGCCGTCTCCTGCGCGAGCTCCTTGACCTCCCCCGCGACGACCGCGAAGCCCTTGCCCGCCTCGCCGGCGCGGGCGGCCTCGATGGTCGCGTTGAGCGCCAGCAGGTTGGTCTGCTCGGCGATCCCGGTGATGAGCTTGACGACGTTGCCGATCTCCTGGCTCGACTCGCCCAGCCGGCTGACCTGCTCGTTCGTCGTCTTCGCGGCGTCCGTGGCCTGCCCCGCGACGCGCGCCGCCTCCGCGGCGTTCTGCGCGATCTCCCGGATCGACGCGCCCATCTCCTCGGTGCCCGCCGCGACGGCCTGCACGTTGCGCGACACCTGCTCGGCGGCCGCGGCCACCGACCCGGCGCGCTGCTCGGTCTCGCGCGACGCGGACGCCACCTGCGTCGACGACGCCGACAGCTGCTGCGTCGCCGCCGCGACGGTCTGCGCGCCCTCGACCACGCCCGCCAGCGTCTCGCGCAGCGACCGCTGCGCCTCGGTGAGCGCCGCCGTCATGCGGCCCAGCTCGTCCCGCTCGCGCACGGGCGCCTCGACCGTGAGGTCGCCCGCCGCCATCGCCACCACGACGTCCTGCACGCCGCGCACCGAGCGCAGGATGCGGCGCACCGTGACGACCGCGACGCCCGCCGCCAGCAGCAGCGCCCCCGCGACCACGGCCCACAGCACCACGACCGACGTGCCCACGAGGCGCGACGTCGCGGCGGTCGAGTCGCCCGCGAGCGCGTTGAGCTCCTCGACGACGGCCGCGATCTCCGCGTCGGCGTCCGTGCCGCGCACCACGAGGTCGTCGTTGAGGAAGACGGGTGCGCGCGGATCGTCCATCGCGACCATCTCGTGGTAGCGGTCGGTGAGGTCGAGGTACGGCTGGATCGCGTCCGCGAGCCGCTGCCCCAGCTCGTCGTCGACCGCGGTGAGGTCGGCGGTGACCGTGCCGACCTGCTCGCGCTCCTGCGCGATCGTGTCGAGCGTGGCCGGGCGCTCGTCCTCCGCGACCGTCATGAGCCGCACGTTGCCGAGCCGCACGGCCGTGAACGCGCGCTGCAGGTCGGAGACGCCGCGCAGCGGGCCGATCGCCTCCTGCTCGAGGCGCGTCTGCGCACCGGCGAGCGCCTGCATCCGCACGGTCGCGACGCCCGCGACCGCGACGGCGACGAGCGCGAGCAGCGCGAGGCACGCGCCGATCTTCGCGCCGAGCGGCCGGTCGACGAACCAGCGCCACGGCGTCGTCGTCACCCTGGCCCGTGGGACACCGGCCATGAGAACCCTCCTTGGTCTTGCGCACGACCGTCCTTGGTCGCCGACACGCTGCCCTCAGCATCGGGTGTGATCGATACACCTTGAGGGACCGGGTGAAGGTGCACCCGTGTGCCGCGCGGCCCGATGAGTCCGCACGGCCCGCCGGGTCGGCACCCGCACCGGCACGCACCCTCGGGAGGACCGACCATGACCGCACGCCTCAGCCCCTACCTCGGCTTCCGCGACCAGGCTCGCGCGGCGATGGACTTCTACGCCGACGTCTTCGGCGGCGCGCCGACGTCGAGCACGTTCGACGAGTTCGGCATGGCGTCCGACCCGGCCGACGCGGGCAAGATCATGCACTCGCAGCTCGAGCTGCCCGGGGGCGGGACGCTCATGGCGTCCGACACGCCCGCGTCGATGCCGGCCCCCGAGCGGCCCGGCGCGGTCGCGCTGTTCGGCGACGCGGCGGACGCCGGGACGCTGCGCGCGGCGTTCGCGCGGCTCGCGGACGGCGGCACCGACGTCATGCCGATGGCGGTCGCCCCGTGGGGTGACGAGTTCGGGCAGGTCACCGACCGGTTCGGCACGACGTGGCTGGTCAACGTGGCGGGGCAGCCGCAGGGCTGAGTCGCGCGCGACCGACGTTCAGGCCGACGGCTCGGCGCCCGCACCGCCGCCGCGCAGCGCCGCGACGGCCGCGAGCCCGTCACGGGCGGCGGTCACGTCCGCCGCGACGCCGATCCGCGTCCCCACGTCGAGCGCGAGCGCGAACCACGCCCGCGCGTCGTCCGCGCGGCCGGCCGCGAGGTCGAGCGTGCCGAGCGCGTGCGCGGCCGTGCCCTGCAC
>JAEYNO010000482.1 GCA_023412515.1 Actinomycetes bacterium | reverse complement strand
GTGTCGACCTGCCCGCGCAGGTCGTCGAGCACCTGCACGCCGGCCGCGCCGATCGTGAGGTCGGTGACGCCCTGCCGCCACGACCCCGCGCGCCCGGCCGCACCGCCCGGGGCGGTCCCGCCGCAGTGGGTGCCCCCGCGGCGCAGCACCGCGACGCGCGACGTGCTGGCCCTGCTGGCCGGCGCGCTGCTCGCGGTCGCGGCGCTGGCCGCGCTCGGTCTCGTGCTCGTGCAGGTCGGCGTCGCGGCGGGCGTCGTCGGGACGGTGCTCGCGCTCGTGCCGCTCGCGGTGGTGCTGGCCGGCATCCGGTGGCTCGACCGCTGGGAGCCCGAGCCGCTCGGCGCGCTCGCGTTCGGTCTGCTGTGGGGCGCGGGCGTCGCGGTGCTCGTGTCGCTCGTCGTCAACAACCTGACGCTCTGGACGGTCACGAGCGCGACGGGCGACCTGCAGGCCGGCGCAGGCGCGGCCGCGCTGGTGTCGGCGCCGGTCGTCGAGGAGGCCGCCAAGGGGGCGGGCGTGCTCGTGCTGTTCCTCGCGCGGCGGCGCTACTTCGACGGCGTCGTCGACGGCATCGTGTACGCGGGCGTCGTCGCGGCGGGCTTCGCGTTCACCGAGAACGTCCTGTACTTCGGCAGCGCGGGCGAGGCGCTCGCGGGCACGTTCGTCATGCGCGGCCTCGCGACGCCGTTCGCGCACCTGCTGTTCACGGCGTGCACGGGTGCGGCCCTGGGGATGGCGGCCCGCACGCGGCACCGGGGGGCGGCGTGGTGGCTGTTCCCGCTCGGCCTGCTCGGCGCGATGGTGGGTCACGGGCTGTGGAACGCGACGAACCTCGCCGCGGGCGACGCGTACCTCGTGGTGTTCGCCGTGGTGCAGGTGCCGCTGTTCGCGGGGGTCGTGGGGATCGCGGTGTGGCTGCGCCGCCAGGAGTCCGAGGTGATCCGGCGGCGGCTGACGGAGTACGGCTACGCCGGGTGGTTCGCGCCGCACGAGGTCGAGATGCTCGCGTCCCTGCCGCGGCGCGGCACGGCCGTGGGTTGGGCGGCCCGCACGGGTGGTCCGGCGGCCGCGGACGCGATGCGCCGGTTCCAGCGCGACGCGACGTCGCTCGCGTTCCTGCGGCAGCAGGCCCTGTCCGGCCGGGCCGACCTGCGCCGGCACGCCGAGTCGGAGCGCGACCTGCTCGCGGCGGTCACGACCGACCGCCACCGGGTCCTCGCGGCGTCGACCCGGCCCTGACCCGGCCCCCGTGGCCGGGCCACGGGACTGGTCACGTCTCGACGGCGACGCGTCGGAACCGGTCATGCCTGCGACCAGTTCCGACGCCCCGGTGCGACGCACCGGCCGGGCCTGCGCGGGTCCCGGTGGGCAGTCCCGTGCGGCGGGTATGCTGACCGGGTTTACAACGTTGTGAAATCCCGCGCGCCCCGAGCACCCGTGCGTCGGCGCCGCGGACCGACCCCGGAGCACCGATGACCGCGCACGCCACCGTCCTGCTGCACCCCGACTTCCGCACCGGCACGCTCGACCGCCGCCTCTTCGGCTCGTTCGTCGAGCACCTCGGCCGCGCGGTCTACACGGGCATCTACGAGCCCGACCACGCGACCGCCGACGAGCACGGCTTCCGCCGCGACGTCGCCGACCTCACGCGCGAGCTCGGCGTCACCGTGGTGCGGTACCCGGGCGGCAACTTCGTCTCCAACTACGTGTGGGAGGACGGCGTCGGGCCCGTCGAGCAGCGCAAGCCCTTCATCGACCTCGCGTGGCGCACGGTCGAGCCCAACCTCATCGGCACCGACGAGTTCCTGCAGTGGGCCGAGCGCGAGGGCATCGAGCCCATGATGGCCGTCAACCTGGGCACGCGCGGCGTCGCCGAGGCCGCGGCGCTCGTCGAGTACTGCAACGGCGTCGCCGGCTCGCGCTGGGCCGACCTGCGCATCGCCAACGGCCGCACCGAGCCGTACGGCGTGAAGCTGTGGTGCCTCGGCAACGAGATGGACGGCCCGTGGCAGATCGGCCACAAGGACGCGCACGAGTACGGCAAGCTCGCCGCCGAGGCCGGCAAGGCCATGAAGCTCGTCGACCCGAGCATCGAGCTCGTCGCGTGCGGGTCGTCGTCGATGACCATGGACACGTTCGGCGAGTGGGAGCAGACCGTCCTGTCGTACACGTACGACCTGGTCGACCACATCTCGATGCACGCGTACTACGAGGAGCACGACGGCGACCGCGCGTCGTTCCTCGGCTCCGGGACCAGCATGGACCGCTTCATCCGCCGCGTCGTCGCGTCGGCCGACGCGGTCGGCGCGCGCAAGCGCTCGGACAAGCAGATCACCATCTCGTTCGACGAGTGGAACGTCTGGTACCTCGAGACGCGGTTCCCGGGCGAGTCGAACCTGCCGCTGCAGCACCAGCCCGCGCGCATCATCGAGGACGTCTACTCGGGCCTCGACGCCGTGGTCCTGGGCGACCTCATGGTCACGCTGCTCAACCACGCCGACCGCGTGCCGGTCGCGTGCCTCGCGCAGCTCGTCAACGTCATCGCGCCGATCATGACCGAGCCGGGCGGCGAGGCGTGGAAGCAGCCCACCTACTACCCGTTCGCGGCCACGACGCGCCTCGCGCAGGGCGACGTGCTCGACGTGCGCGTGCAGGCCCCGACGTACACGACGGCGCGGCACGGCGACGTCCCGACGGTCACCGCCGCGGTCACGTGGGCCGGCGAGCCCGACGCGGGCGAGCTCGGCGTGTTCCTCGTCAACCGCACGGCCGAGGCGGTCGAGGTCGAGCTGCGCCACCCGGGCGTCGCCCTGACGCTGGGCGGCGGCACGCAGGTCACGGCCGACCACGAGCCCGCCGTGCACGGCCCCGCGCACGCCGCGAAGGTCGCGGCCGAGCACGTGACGGCGCTCGACGCGGCCCCCGTGACCGCGAGCGCGACCGGCACCACGACCGTGCGCCTGGCGCCGGAGTCCTGGACCGCGCTGTCGGGCACCGCGGCGGTCGTCTGACGACGCCCCGGCCGCCCTCCCCCCCCGGGGGTGGGGGGCCCACCCCCTCTCTCGACCCGCGAGAGCGCGATCCAGTCACCCCGGAGGCCCAGGTGGACGAGCCGTACGGCTACCTGCTGGTGCACCACGTCGAGGACCCCGACGGGTACGGCGAGCGCATCTACTTCTCGTTGTCCGAGGGCGACGACCCGCTGCGCTGGTACCGCGCCAACGGCGGCCGCCCCGTCCTGACGTCGACGCTGGGCACGACGGGCGTGCGCGACCCGCACCTCGTCGCTGGCGACGGCGAGTGGTTCCTGCTCGCGACGGACCTGCGCATCTACGGCGGCGACGACGCGGGGTGGGACGCGTGGACGCGGCACGGCAGCCGCAGCCTCGTGGTGTGGCGCTCGACCGACCTCGTGCACTGGTCGGACCCCTGGCTGCTCGAGGTCGCGCCGCCCGTGGCGGGCATGGCGTGGGCCCCCGAGGCGACGTACGACCCGGCGACGCGCGAGTTCGCGGTGACGTTCTCGTCGTCGCTGTACCCGCCCGACGACGTGCACCACGCCGCGGCGTCGTACCCGCGCGTGCTCGTGGCCCGCACGCGCGACTTCCGGACCGTCACCCCCGCGCGCGTGCTCATCGACCACGGCACGGGCGTCATCGACACGACCGTGGTGCCCGCCGCGCTCGCGCCCGACGGGCGCGTGCACCGCTTCTCCAAGCACGACGCCGACGCGCCCGGCTCGCTCAGGCTGTTCCACGAGGCGGGCTCGGCGCTCGACGCCGACGACTTCGAGGTCGTCGCCGCGCGGCTCGCCGACGACCGGTACGCGCACGTCGAGGCGCCGCTGGTCTTCCGCGACCACCGCGACGGCACCTGGTACCTGTGGGTCGACCAGTACTCCGTGCGGCCGCAGGGCTACCTCGCGCTGCGCACCGACGACCTCGCGTCCGGCGACTGGCACGAGGCGCCGGGGTTCTGCCTGCCGCCGGACACCAAGCACGGCGTCGTGGTCCCGCTCACGCGCGCACGGCACGCGGCGCTGGCCGCCGCCTACCCGCGCTGACCGACGCCGGGACGGACCGCGCAGGGCCCGACGCACGAGGCCCGACGGTCGGGGACGCCGCGGGGGCCCGCGGGGTCAGAGCGGCTCGGTGAGCCGGTCCGCGACGATCGGCAGCCACGCGGCCGCGTCGGCGCGCGCGCGGGCCGCGGGCTCGGGGTCGGCCGACAGGTCGGCGGCCTCGAGGTCCGCCATGTAGCCGGCCGCGAGCAGCCGCAGCAGGCGGCGGGCGGGCAGCACGAGGCGGCGGCCGAGGCGTGGCATGAGCAGCTCGATCTCGTCGGCGACCTCGTCCGACATCTGCCGGTCGAGGTCGTGGTGGCGCCGCGCGATCTCGGGGTGCCGCATCGCGAGCAGCGTGAGCTCGGCGTTGATGACGCGCCACCGCCGGTCGTGCGAGATGCGCTCGAGCAGGATCTCGAGGAACGACGAGATGTCCTGCAGGTCGAGCTCGGCGCCCGCGGCGCAGCTGGCCTGCGCGACCGCGAGCGCGTCGCGCAGCTCGGCGATGCGGCGGCGGTGCTCGCGGGCCGCGAGCGCGAGCAGCAGCTCGTGCTTGCTCTCGAAGTTGGAGTAGAACGCGCCGCGCGTGAAGCCCGCACGCTCGCACACGGCCTCGATGGACGTCGCGTCGACGCCCTCCTCCGCGAACAGGCCGAACGCGGCGTCGAGCAGCCGCTCGCGCGTGTGCTGACGGCGGCGCGACACGGCCGGGTCGGCGGCGACGTCGACGGGTGCGTCGGTCACGGGCCACCTCCCAGGGTGTCGTGGGGTCGTCGGGCTCTCACAGCTCCGGCGTCGATCCTAGCGCTTCGATACGGTCGTGTATCGCATACGGTCCCGTATCGCATACAGTCTCGTATCGAAGCGCGTCGCACCCCCGTGCGCCGCGCGCCCGGACGCCGCCGTCCTCCCCCGCACCCCTCGACCCTGGAGCAGCCGTGTCCTCTGCGCTCTACCGCCTCGGCCGCGCCGCGTACGCGCGCCGCCGTGCCGTCATCGGCGCCTGGCTGGCCGTGCTGGTCCTGCTCGGCGCCGGCGCCGTGCTGCTCGGCGGCAAGCTCGACAACTCCGTGACGATCCCCGGCACCGAGTCGCAGGCCGCGCTCGACCGGCTCGCCGCGACGTTCCCCGAGGCGGCGGGCACCACCGCGCAGGTCCTCGTGGTCGGCACCGACGGCGGCCAGGTCGACGACCCCGCGGTCGTCGCCGCCGTCGACGACGCCGCGCAGCGGTTCGCCGACGTCCAGGGCGTCACGTCCGCCGTCTCGCCGTTCGACACCACGACGCCCGGGGCGTCCGAGACGAGCGACGACGGCGAGGCCGCGATCATGGTCCTGTCGCTGCGCGGCGGGGGCTCCGCGATCGGCGCCGACGTCAAGGACGAGCTGCGGGACCTCACCGACGACCTCGCCGCCGCGCTGCCCGACGGCTACGACGCGACCATCGGCGGGCAGCTCTTCTCGCAGGAGTTCCCCGGCCTGAGCATCACCGAGGCGCTCGGCGTCGTCGTCGCGTTCGTCGTCCTCCTGCTCACGCTCGGCTCGTTCGCCGCCGCGGGCATGCCGCTGCTCAACGCGCTGCTGGGCGTCGGCATCTCGACGGTGCTCGTGCTGGTCGCCGCCGCGTTCACGTCGGTCACGAGCACGACGCCGCTGCTGTCGCTCATGCTGGGCCTCGCGGTCGGCATCGACTACGCGCTGTTCATCGTCTCGCGGCACCGCGAGCTGCTCGCGACCGGCCTGCCGCCGGACGAGGCCGCGGCGCGCTCCAACGCCACCGCCGGCTCGGCCGTCATCTTCGCGGGCCTCACGGTCATGATCGCGCTCGTCGGCCTGTCGGTCGCGGGCATCCCCTTCCTCGGCGTCATGGGCGTCGCCGGGGCGATGGCCGTCGGCGTCGCGGTGCTCATCTCCATCACGCTCGTGCCCGCGATGCTCGGCGTCGCCGGCGCTCGCCTCCTGCCGCGCCCGGCGCGCCGCGCGCGCCGCCGCGCGGCCACGCAGCC
>JAEYNO010000319.1 GCA_023412515.1 Actinomycetes bacterium | reverse complement strand
GCGCCGCCGGCTCGGCCTCGGCCAGCGGCACGGCCGCGGGGTCCGGCAGGGTCGGCAGCGTCGCCTCGTCGACGCCGGCGAGGTCGAGCTCGACGACCGACGGTCCCGCCGGGGCGGCGAAGGCGCTCGTGGACGCCGCGGCCGGGGCCAGTGCGACGAGCAGGGCGGCGACGACGCCCCTCGAGACGGTCCGGGCGGTCGTGCCTTGCGTCATCGTGCATCCCCTTCGATGGTCGACGCGCCCTGCGCGGCCACGGGGACACGGTCCCACAGGCGGTGCCGCCCGTGAGGCAGGCACCGCGCGTGTCGGCGGTCAGCGCACGACGTCGTAGACCCGGTGCTCGGCGCCGCCCCACTGGAAGGTCTCGTCCTCGACGAGGCACGGGAGGTCGAGCCGCTCGCCGGAGACGACGGCCGTCAGCTCGGGCACCCGCTCGGCGACCGTGCAGGGCGAGCCGGTGACGCTGATGATGTCCGGGCTGGGGTTGCTGAAGCTCAGGTCCTCGTCGTCGGTCCAGTCGAACCAGATGAAGGAGCCGCCACGGTTCCAGACGACCTCGTCGCCGTCCGGGTCCAGGGTGCGCCAGGCGTCGACGTCGGGCCCCGAGAGCTGCCGGCCCGACAGCGACGGCACCCCGGTCGCCATGAAGAGGCTGTCGACGTACGGGCTGTCGGTCGCCCACACCTCGTCCTCGGCGCGCAGCTGCGCCCCGGTCGCGATCATCTCCTCGGCGACGGGCGTGCTCCGCAGGTCGCCCAGCCCCACGAGGATCGGGTTGACGCGCCACACGAGCAACGTCGTGAGCACCAGGGTGAGGGCGTACCCGCCCCACCACGCGCGCCGGAAAGTCACGAGGCCCACGCAGAGCGCCGTCGCGGCGCTCGTCAGCCAGATCGCCTTCGTCGAGAGCTCCGGGAGCGAGGAACCCGCCAGGATCGACGCGCCGTGCGCGGCGACCAGGCCCACCGTGCCGCCGCACAGCGCGGCGAACGTCCAGCGGGAACGGTCGGCCGCAGCCGGCAGGACCAGGCACAGCAGGACGATCGAGAGGAAGCCCAGGACGTCGGCCGAGCGCTGCGGCGGCACCATCGAGACGATCGGGATGCGCTCGCCGAGCCCACCGAAGTCCACGAGCGACCACGCGAACCAGAACGCCGACGCGGCGCCGGCCGCCCACACGGCCACGCGGTGGCCGACCGAGGCGGGGCGGATGCCCCGCGCCAGGAGCAGCACGACCCAGACGGCGGCCACGGCGAACGAGGAGGACACCTCGGAGTTGTTGGTCGCACCCGCGATCGGCATGTACTTGAGGCTGCCGAGCGAGGTCGCCCCGAAGATCTCCCCGAGCGAGACCGGTCCGCCCGTCGCGACGCGTGCACCCGGGTAGACGGTCGCCAGCGTCGCCTCGATCGACGCGCGGTTCTCGAGCACCACGCCGGCGAGGAGCGCCACCGCGGACGCGCCCGTGGCACCGACCACGGCCAGGTGGGTGCGCCGCGACCCGGCAGGCACGACGAGCGCGAGCACACCCACCAGCAGGATGGCGGTGGCCACGACGATGGCCCAGGGCTGGTAGTGCAGCGGCGTGCGCGCGAGCAGCACGGCGGACGCCGCGGCCCACGCCACGGCGACGCCCTTGCGGCGCTCGTCCCAGCGTGCCGCGGCGTTCTGCAGCGCGGCCGTCCCGGCGAGCGTGAACCCGAGCATGTTGATGGGCCCGAACGACCACCACGCGGCGCCCGGTGAGGTCACCATGAGGGCAGCGGCGAACCAGCCGATGCGGGGGTCGCCCGTGACGGCACGGAAGAACGCCGGGGCGCCGAGCGCCAGCAGCAGGAACGGCAGCCACCACCGCGCCGCGAGCAGCATGGCGTCCGGCAGGAACGGGCCGAGCCGCAGCACCGTGCTGTCGAAGAAGACCACCGACGAGACGGCGCCCGAGGACAGCTGGGACGTGAACCCGTGCGGCGCGACGAGCGGGTTGAGCGAGTCCACCTCGCCCGTCGCCAGCACCCCGAGGTTCATCGGCGTCCCGGTGAGGAACTCGTCCGACCGGACGGACAGCGACTCGCCGAGCTGGATCCCGGTCGGGTGGGCCGGGTCCTGCCGCATCGGCCCGATGCCGATCGACGAGGTGCTCACCCCCAGCAGGACCAGGGCGAGGTAGGCGAGCAGGGGGCCGACGATGCGCCACGGCAGGGACCGCAGGCGTACGGGCAGGTTCACACGGGCTCCAGACGACGGACGAGCGCGCACAGCCTAGTGCCTCACGGCGCGGCGACGTCCGCGACCTTGCAGCCCAGCAGCACGTTCATGCCGCCGTTGCCGTCGATGCCGTACGTGCACACCGAGTGGCGGCCGGGCGCGGCGGGGACGCGCAGGTCGTAGCCGCTCGTCGCGCCGTTGCCGTAGATGCCGAGGACGTCGGGGCGGGCGATGGCCGCCTGCGCCGCCATCGTCGCGACACCGTCGACGTACACGTGCACGCCGATCGGGGTCGTGAGGTCGGGGTCGAACGTCCAGCCGGCCACCTGCAGGTTGCCGCCGCCCGCGTCGCGCACGACGTCGAGCACGCCCAGCGGCGTGCGGTTGCCGGCGACGTCGAGCGTGCGGCAGCCGAGCAGCACGTTGATGCCGCCGTTGGCGTCGATGCCGTAGACGCAGACCTCGTGGCGCCCGGGGGCGGCCGTGAACCGCGCGTCGTACCCGCTGACGGCGCCGTGCCCGTAGATCGCCTGGACGTCGGGACGGGCGCCCGACGCGGCGACGCCGGTCGTGGCGACGCCGTCGACGTACACGTGCACGTCGATCGCGGTGGTCACGTCCTGGTCGAAGGCCCACCCGGCCACCTGGACCGTGCCGCTGCCGAGGTCGCGCACCACGTCGACCACGCCCAGCGGGGTGTGGTTCACCACGTCGACCGAGCGGCAGCCCAGCAGGACGTTCGTGCCCCCGTTCGCGTCGATGCCGTAGACGCAGACCTCGTGACGTCCGGGAGACACCGGGAACCGGGCGTCGTAGCCCGAGATCGCGCCCTTGCCGTAGATGCCCTTGACGTCGGGACGTGCGCCCGAGGCGGACGTGGCGGCGGTCGCGACGCCGTCGACGTAGACGTGCACGCCGATCGCGGTCTCGACGTCCGGGTCGAACGCCCAGCCGGCGACCTGCACCGCGCCCGCGCCGAACGGGCGCACGACGTCGATCACGCCGAGGGGGGTGCGCTGCTTGGGCGAGCCGAACCACGACGTGAAGAACAGGTGGAAGTTCCGGTTCCCGTAGGAGGAGCACGCGTCGCCCGAGCCGCTGCCCGCCGCCAGTGCGGCCGCGTTGGGCTGGTAGGGCGTGTAGTTGTACAGGCTCGCGGTCGCCTGGTTCTGGATCCGCACCACCGAGGATCCGCAGGCCCGGTCGGGGTGGAAGAGCACGGCGTTGTCCCGACCGGCCTTGTACGCGTAGTTCTGCGGGTTGGCGGCGTACCGGCGCAGCTGCTTGGCGGCCGAGTAGACCTGGTTCGCGAACCCCGCGTACTCGGGGTTGCAGACCCCGCCGGAGTTGTCGGGGCAACCGAAGCCCAGCGCGCGCGAGTAGGTCGCCGCCGACTTGCCCGCCGTGGCCGTCACGAGGCCCTGCTCCTTCTGGAGCGTGACGAGCAGGACCTGCGGGTTGATCCCGCAGGCCACGGCCGACTTCCAGACGATCCACGCCGCGGACTCGTTGGGCGCGCCGTCGTACGCGCGTCCGCACAGGGCGTCCGCCGGGCGGCTCGGGGTGGTCTCGCGGTAGTCCTTGAGGCAGGTCCACCCGGACTGGGTCGCGCGGCAGCCCGAGCCCTTGTCGGCGACGAACGCCTGGATCGCCTCGGGCGTCATGGTCGCGGTGTCGTACATCACGCTGTCGCTGATGATGTGCCCCGGCTCGAAGTCGGTCACGGGGGCGGCCGTCGCGGACGTCGCCGTGAGCGCGGCGACGGTCAGCGTGGCGAGCATCGTGGTGAGCGCGGCCAGGAGGGCCGCCGTCCGCCTCATCGGACCGTGACCTGGACGGGCGCCGACGTGCCGCGCAGCGTCGCGGACGCGTACGCCACCGCCAGGCGCCAGGTTCCGGGTGCGAGGTCCGCGGCCGCGAGCGACAGCGCACCGCAGCTCGTGGTCGTCGCGTCCGGCACGGCCGACGTCGTGGCCGACAGCGTGCGCGCCCCGGACGTGGCGGTCAGGGTGCAGGTGCCGCCGTCGTCGATCGCGGCGACGAACGCGCCGACCTCGAGGTCGCCGGACGGTGCGGTGTCGGCCGTCACGATCGTCACGGCGGTCTCCTGTCGCTGGTCGGGCGCGCCGGTGGGCGGCGGGGACGGCGCCGCCGTCGGGGTGGTCCCGTCGTCGGGGGCCGCCGGGTCCGTCGCGTCGGGCGACGGCGTGGCGGCCGAGGGCGTGGTGGTGGTGCGTGGGGTCGTGGTCGTGCCGGGGGCCCTCGTGGTCGCGGACGGCGTGGGTGACACCGTGGCGCCACCGGGCTCGTTGCCGGGCTGCAGCGCGACCACGGCGACCCACACGCCGACACCGACCAGGGCGGCGACGCCGAGGACCACGAGCACGACCGACCTGGCACGCATGAGACAGCTCCGATGAAGGGACGAGGGGCGACCAGTGTCACCCGGGAGAGGTGGTCCGTCCGGGGCCTCGTGCGGCGTGTCCGCCGCGGCTCACCCGTCCGGCCGACGACGTATCAGGGCAATCCGGGACGGCGTCCGGTGACGCCGCGCACCCCGTCGCGCAGACCCGCGAGCGTCGCCCTCCACCGTGCCCCGCGCCCGGGGACCGCGAGCGTCGTGACCGCGAGGTGACGCAGGTCCTTCAACACGGCACGCGCGCACCACGCCGGGGCCGTACGCGCGTACCGCCGCAGCAGCAGCACCCGGTTGCGGGCGATGTAGTAGTAGCGGAACGCGGCGGCGTGCGTGAGGTGCACGCCCCCGACCTCGTGGTCGGCCCCCAGGCGGTGGCCCAGGTGCGTGCCCGGCGCGACGACGGTCACCCACCCGCTCGCTCGCGCCCGCAGGTAGAAGTCCGAGTCGACCCCGTCGATGAACAGGCCCTCGTCGAAGCCGCCCAGCGCGTCGAGCGCCGCGAGGGGGACGAGGAGCCCGGACTGGATCGGCTCGTCGCCCACCACGTCGCCCGCAGGCGTCCGGCGGGCCGCCATCGACCCGATGCCCTCGACGGTCGCCGGGCCGACCAGGCCGACCCGCAACCCGTGCCGGCCCGCCGCCCGCCCGGCCTCGACCAGCGACGCGACGTACCCGGGCGGCACGGTCGAGTCCTGGTCGAGCGTGAGGAGGTACCCCTCGCCGTCGAGCAGCTCCGTCGCCCTGCGGGTCCCGGTGTTGAGCGCGGCACCGATGCCCTCGTTCGCGTCGTGCCGCACGACGTGCGCACCGAGCGCACGGCACGCGTCCAGCAGGCGCTGCGTCGAGCCGTCGTCCGCGGGTGAGCCGTCGTCCACGACCACCAGCACGTCCACCTGCTCGACGACGCTCTCGCACACGAGGGTCAGGGAGGGTCCCGGTCGGAAGGCGGTGACCACCGCGGCCACCCGAGGCACTCGGTCCGTCCCGTGGTCGACCCGGTCCGCTCCGTCGTCGGGCTGGCGGGTCACGGCGTCAACGTACACTACGTGCCGCCCGGGGCGACCACGCCCGGCCGACCGAGAGGACCACATGACCAGCCCGGACGTGGCACCCGAACCGGCGGGCGAGCGCACGACGATCGGGCGGCGCGACTCGGTGCGCGTGGCCGTCGCGGCGGCGCTCTCGGCCGGCACCGGCTACCTCGTGCTCCTGGTCGCCACCTGGCTGCTCCCGGTGGCCGAGAACACCGTCTTCGTCACGTTCTGGTCGACGGTCTTCGCGTGCTTCGGCGTGCTGAGCGGTTTGTCCGTCGAGATGACGCGCACGACCGCGTCCGCCGCCGCGGGCGCGGCGCCGCGCGAAAGCGGCGGCGGGCCCCGGGTGCTGGCCGTGGGGGTGGTCGCGGGCGTGCTGCTCGGCGCGGTGGGCGCCGCCACGGCGACGTGGTGGGGCGCGGCCGTGTTCCCTCCGGGGCGCGGCCCCCGGCTCGCACTGCTCGTGAGCCTGGCGGTGGCGTCGTACGCCTGCCACGCGGTCGTCGTCGGGGCGCTCGCAGGCCGTCGGGCCTGGGGGACCTACACGCGTCTGATCGGCGCCGACGCACTGCTGCGTGCCGCCGTCGTGATCGCCGCAGCGCTGGCGGGCTCCGGCGTCGCGGGCCTGGCCGGTGGCGTCGTGGCCGGGTCCAGCGCGTGGCTCCTGGTCCTGCTGACGTCGCGCGTCGCGCGGGACGCCGCGTTCGCGCGCACCGACGAGCCCGTGCCGGTGCTCGCCCGTCGCGTGCTCGCGACGTCGGTCGCGCAAGGGGCCAGCTCGCTGCTGGTGGTGGGCTTCCCCGTGCTGCTCGCGCTCACGACGCCCCCCGGCGCGTACGCCGAGGCCGCCCCGCTGCTCATGGCGGTCGCGCTGACCCGCGCGCCGCTGCTCGTGCCGCTGAACGCGTACCAGGGGGTCGCGGTCGCGCACTTCGTCGCGCACCGCGACGCGGGGCTGCGTGCGCTCGTCCCGATCGTCCGCGTCGTCGCGGCCGTCGGTGCGGTGGTGGCGGTCGGTGCCTACCTGCTGGGGCCGTTGCTGCTGCGCGTCGTGCTCGGCCCCGAGTACGAGGTCGGAGGCGCGGTGCTCGCCGGGCTCGCCGCGGCCGCCGTGCTCGTGGCCTCGCTGACCCTGACCGGTGCGCTGAGCCAGGCGCTGACGGAGCACGCGGCGTTCGTCGCGGGGTGGCTGGTCGCCGTCGCGGTGACGCTGCTGCTGCTCCTGCTGCCGGGCTCGCTCGAGTCCCGGTGCGTGGTCGCCCTCCTGGGCGGCCCCGCGGCCGGTCTGGTCGTCCATCTCGCCCGCCTCACCCGACCCCGGAGCGCCCGATGAGCCCCGCACCCCGCCCGGCCGTCCGCGTCAGCGTCTGCATGGCGACCTACCGCGGCGAGCGCTGGGTGGCCGAGCAGGTGACCTCGGTGCTCGCCGAGATCGGCCCCGACGACGAGCTGGTCGTGGTCGACGACGCGTCGCCCGACGGCACGACGGACGTCCTGCGGCAGATCGACGACCCTCGGCTGCGGATCGTCGAGCAGGCCGTCAACGGTGGTTACGTGCGCGCGTTCGCGACCGCGCTCGAGCACGCGCGGGGCGCCTACCTGCTGCTCAGCGACCAGGACGACGTGTGGGTCCCGGGGCGCGTCGAGGTGATGCTGGCCGCGCTGCAGGACCACGACGTCGTCGCGGGCAACCTGGCGACGCTCGGCGGGCCCGACTCGATCCACTCCCCGCTCGGTCGTCCCGGGTGGCGGCTGCGGGCGTCCGACTCCGGGCACCACGTCCGCAACGTCCTGGGGGTCCTGGCCGGTGCCCGCCCGTACTTCGGCTGCGCCATGGGGCTGCGCCGGGAGGCGCTGGAGATCGCGACCCCGTTCCCGGCCGGCCTGCGCGAGTCGCACGACCTGTGGTTCGCGCTGTACGGGAACCTCGCCGGCAGCATCGCGCACGTCGACGACGTCGTCGTGCTCCGCCGCTACCACCAGGACAACGCCAGCCCCGACCGGCCCCGCGGCGTCGTGGCCGCGCTGCGGTCGCGGTTGCTGCTGGTGCGCTGCGTGGTCGAGCTGCGGCGCCGCCTGCGCCGCTCCGGCGCGCGACGGGGCCGGCCGGCGCGCTGACCGACGCCCGTCAGACGGGCGTCGGGCCGTCGTCCGTCGCCGTCGGGGCGGGCGCGGGGTCCGGACGCGACCCGGTGACCGCGCCGTCGTGCCGTCCGAGGGCCGTCTCGACGTCCAGCCGCAGCAGGGCGATCTCCTCCGCGACCGTCCGGGTCTCCTCCTCGAGCGCCGTGATCTCCACGCTCAGCTGCACGCAGACGCACAGCAGGACGACCAGGGCCACCGCGAACAGCAGGTTGCTCGGCGTCTGCACCCCGACGAGCGACGACAGCCAGGCGACGGCCTGGGGGAAGGCGCCCAGGATGCAGACGCCCGCACCGAGGACGATCCAGGTGATCGCGTACTTCTCGCGCAGCCGCCGCGTCCGCAGCAGCACCACGAGGAGCACGACGAGCAGGAGGCACGCGCCGAGCGCGAAGGCGTATCCGGTCATCATCAGGGGGTCTCGCTCACGGGTCGGCCCATCGGGCGGGACAGGGCGATGACCAGCGCCACGAGCGCCCGCCCGAGGAACAGCGCGGCCTTGGCGGGGGAGTGCGAGGGGGTCCCGGCGGAGCGTGGCCGCATCTCGACGCCCACCTGGCGCACCCGCAGGCCGGCGCGGCACGCGATGACCAGGGACTCCACGGTGTCGCCGAGGTACTCCGCGGGGTACTCGCGGGCGAACAGCTCGACGGCGCGCCGGTTGGACGCCCGGAACCCCGACGTGGTGTCGGTCAGGCGTGTCCCTGCCACGCGCGACAGCGACCACGACAGCACCGTCATCGCCCACCGGCGGGGTCCACGCACCGCGTACGTCCCCAGCCCGGCGAACCGCGCGCCGATGACGACGTCGGCGCCCTCGGCGTCGAGCGCGTCGACGACACGTCGCACGTCGGCCGGGTCGTGCTGGCCGTCGGCGTCGACCTGGACCGTCCGCGAGTACCCGCGTCGCAGCGCGAAGCGGTAGCCGGCGCGCATCGCCCCGCCCACCCCGAGGTTGAGGGGGAGGTCGAGCACCATCGTGCGACCGTCGGCGCGCGCCACCGCCGCGGTCCGGTCGGTGGAGCCGTCGTTGACGACGAGCACGTCCGCCTCGGGCAGCGAGCTCCTGAGCTCGGCGAGGACCGCGGGGAGGGACTCCTCCTCGTTCCACGCGGGAACGATCACGAGGAGCCTGGATTCATCTCGTCCGGCCACGAGCCAGTACCTTAGCCGTCCTGGGGCGCTCGCCGAGCGGCCCGTCGGGGCGCGCGGTCCCGACGCCGAGGACGAGGACGGGGTGAGACGGTGCGCGTCCTGCTCGACGCGACGGCCGTGCCGGCCGACCGCGGTGGTGTCGGTCGGTACACCGACGAGATCGTGCCCGCGCTGGTGCGCGAGGGCGTGGACCTCGAGGTCGTCGCACAGCCGCGGGACGTCGAGCTGCTCCGCTCGCTCGCCCCGGGAGCGCGCGTCCTGCCCGCACCGGCGGCGCTGGGCCGTCGCCCCGTGCGCCTCGCGTGGGAGCAGACGGGCCTGCCCCTGGTGATCGCGCGTCGCCGTCCCGACGTGGTGCACAGCCCGCACTACACCGTGCCGCTCGCGTCGCGGTCGCCGGTCGTGGTGACCCTGCACGACGCGACGTTCTTCTCCCACCCCGGGCTGCACGTGGCCACCAAGGCCCGGTTCTTCCGCGCGGCCACGCGCGTCGCCGTCCGGCGGGCCGCAGACGTGGTGGTGCCGTCGCTGGCGACGCGTGACGAGGTCGTGCGGTGGACGGGGGCGCCGGCGGGCCGCTTCACGGTCGCGTACCACGGCGTGGACACCGAGCGCTTCCGACCGGTCGGGGACGCCGACCGCGCGCGGGTGCGCCGCACGCTGGACATCGGCGACCGGCCCTACGTCGCGTTCCTCGGGACGATCGAGCCACGCAAGAACGTCCCGGCGCTCGTGCGCGGGTGGGTCGAGGCGTGCGGCGCGCGGTCCGACGCGCCCGCGCTCGTGCTCGCCGGGGGTGCCGGCTGGGACGACGGCGTCGACGCCGCGCTCGCGGAGGTCCCCGACGGACTGGTCGTCCGCCGGCCCGGGTACCTGCCGCTCGACGACCTGGCGGGCCTTCTCTCCGGTGCGCGGGTGGTGGCCTACCCGAGCCTCGGCGAGGGGTTCGGCCTGCCGGTGCTCGAGGCGATGGCGTGCGGCGCGACCGTGCTGACCACCCGGGAGCTGTCGCTGCCCGAGGTCGGCGGCGAGGCGGTCGCGTACTGCGGCACCGGCGCCCACGACATCGCGCTCGCGCTGGGGGCGCTGCTCGACGACCCCGAGCGTCGGTCCGCCCTGGCCGCCGCGGGGCTCGCCCGCGCCCGCACCTTCACGTGGCAGGCTGCGGCTCGTGCGCACGTGACGGCCTACGAGGCCGCCGCCCGCGCTCGCTGACCCGACCATCCCACCGCGTCCCACCGTGACCGGGGGACCGAGGAGGACAAGTGCCGCTCGACATCCTCGTCCCGTACTGGGGCGACCCCGCTCTCGCGCGCCAGACGGTGCAGAGCGTCCTCGACCAGCGTGACGGCGACTGGCTGCTGACCGTCGTCGACGACGCGTACCCCGACCGGGCCCTCGGCGAGTGGATGGCGACGATCGACGACCCGCGCGTGCGCTACGTCCGCAAGGACCGTAACGAGGGGATCACCGCCAACTACCGCACGTGCGTGTCGCTCGCGACGCAGGACCGCGTGGTGATCCTCGGCTCGGACGACGTCCTGCTCCCCGACTACGTGGGCGTCGTGCTGGCGGCGCACGCCGCGCACCCCGACGTGGAGATCATCCAGCCCGGTGTCCGGGTGATCGACGGGCGCGGCGAGGTCGTGCGGCCGCTGGGCGACCGCGTGAAGTCCTGGATCGCCCCGCACGTCCGTCGTCCCACGGTGCTGCGCGGGGAGCCGTTGGCCGTCAGCCTGCTGCGCGGCGACTGGCTGTACTGGCCGTCGCTCGCGTTCCGGCGCGACGTGCTGGAGCGCACGGAGTTCCACGACGACCGGCCGCTCATCCAGGACCTCGCGCTGGTGATCGACGTCGTCGCCGCGGGCGGTGCGCTGCTCGTCGAGCCGACCGTCTGCTTCTCCTACCGTCGCCACGGCGCGAGCGCCTCGTCGACGGGCGGCGGCGACGGGGCACGCCTGCGCGGCGAGCGCGACTACTTCGCGGCGGCGGCCGATCAGATGGAGCGTCGGGGCTGGCGCCGCGCGCGCCGGGCCGCGGCGTGGCACTCCACCTCGCGGCTGCACGCCCTCTCGCTCGTCCCGCAGGCGATCGTGCGTCACCGCGGCCAGGTGCCCGCGCTGCTCGCGCACGCGTTCCGCCCCGCACCCGCGGTGCGCACCGGTGGTCGGCGATGAGCGCGTCGGGCGGCACCGTCCTGGTCACCGGGGGTGCCGGGTTCATCGGGTGCGCGATGTCCGCGGCGCTGGTCGCGCGCTACCAGCGCGTCGTCGCGCTCGACTCGCTGCACCCCCAGGTGCACCCGAGCCGGAGCCGTCCGGCCGCCCTGGCGTCCGGCGTGGAGCTGCGTCGTGGTGACGTCACCGAGGAGGCGGCGTGGGACGAGCTCCTGCGGGACGTGCGTCCCGACGTCGTCGTCCACCTCGCCGCGGAGACGGGCACGGGGCAGTCGCTGACCGAGGCCACGCGGCACGCGTCGGTCAACGTGGTCGGCACGACGCGCATGCTGGACGCCCTGGTCCGGCACGACGCGCTGCCACGCAGGGTCGTGCTGGCCAGCAGCCGCGCCGTGTACGGCGAGGGTGTGTGGCGACGCGCCGACGGGACCCTGTTCCACCCCGCGCAGCGCACGGCGGCGACGCTGGGGGAGGGTCGTTGGGACTTCCCGGACGCGGAGCCCACGGCCATGCGGGCCGATCGTGTGGCGCCCGCACCGGTGTCGGTCTACGGCGCCACCAAGCTCGCCCAGGAGCACGTGCTGCGGTCGTGGGCGCGCGCCGTCGGGGTGCTGCCCGTCGTGCTGCGGCTGCAGAACGTCTACGGGCCGGGCCAGTCGCTCGCCAACCCGTACACCGGCATCGTCTCGCTCTTCTGCCGGCTCGCGGACGCGGGGCGCTCGATCCCCCTGTACGAGGACGGGGAGGTGCGTCGGGACTTCGTCCTGGTGGACGATGTCGCCCGTGCGCTGGTCGCCGCGACGACCGCACCGGACCCGGGTGACGACGCCGTCGACATCGGCAGCGGGGAGCACCAGACTGTCGGGCGCGTCGCACGGCTGGTGGCGCAGCGGTACGGGGCTCCGGCGCCGCACGTCACGGGGCAGTTCCGCGAGGGCGACGTACGCCACGCCTGGGCCGACGCCGAGGTGGCGTCGCGGGTGCTCGGCTGGCGCGCCGAGCACGACCTCGAGACGGGTGTCGGTCGGCTCGTCGATTGGATCGCGACGCAGGACCTGCCCCCGCTGTGACGTGCCGTGGCGTGCCGCTCCCGACGGCGGGGCGTGCCCGCCGTCAGCCGCCCGACGAGGCGGAGGGCGTCGCGACCGGCTCGTTCGCGGCCCGGGCCGGGACCTCGTCGGCGCTGCGCTCCGGGACGACCGGGGCCACCGGCTCGGGACCGGGCCTGCGCGTGGCGCGCCGTGCGCGCCGCATGACCGGTCGTTCCACGAGCAGCCACGAGGCGATCGCGAAAGGCAGGGTCACCGCGACGGCGAGCAGGTTGTACAGCAGGAAGCCGTGGGTGTGCAGCCCGACGATCACGAGCAGCTGCTGCACGGGGAAGGCGTAGATGTAGACGCCGTACGACACGTCGTGGCGCTGCATCAGCGACGGCGTGGGCACGACCGACGCGACCCAGAGGATGACGTACACCGCGAGCGGCGCGGCCGCCTGCATGCCCCAGCCCTGGACGTTGACGACCAGGAGCGTCGTGCCGACGGCCGCGACCGCAGCACCGGCCCAGTGCAGCGGGACGCGGTCGCGCAGCATGTGGAGCAGGGCGCCGCCGAGGAAGAACGGCAGCAGCTTGATCTGGAAGAAGGCGTCGCCGTTCCCGCCGAAGTAGGCCAGGACGGTCGCCGAGTTGGCCTGCGCGAGCACCGACAGCGCGAACAGGGCGCCCATGACCGTCGCCGACCGTCGCACGATCCCGACGAAGCCGAGCGCCCCGATGACGAGGTAGCACACGAACTCGACGTACAGGCTCCACAGCGAGCCGTTCCACGCGCCGGCGTACGGCACGCCGGAAGGCGTGGCCGCCACGTCGAAGAACGACATGCGCAGGAACCAGTTCGAGACCAGGAAGTCCAACGGCGTGCGCGGCGTGGTCAGGTACCCGTCGAGCGTGCCGTGGGCGCGCCAGAAACCCAGCGGCGCGAAGACCGTGACGATCACGACGAGGCAGACCCAGAACGCCGGCATGAGGCGTGCGAGCCGGTGCAGCAGGTAGGTCCCGAAGGTGTTGCTGAACCGGCTGCCCGTGATCAGGTAGCCGCTGATCGTGAAGAACCCGAACACCGCGAACCCGCCGAGGTTCTCGCCGTGCAGCTCGGGGCCCTTGCCCACGCCCGCGATGTAGTACGAGTGGGCGACCAGCACGAGCAGCGCGAGGACCAGTCGGACCGCGTTGAGGGAGTTGTCGCGGGGGTCGAGCCGGTGGGGGCGCCAGGCGCGGGCGCGTCGGGGGACGTCGAGCGGGTGCTCGACGGGGCTGGCCGCGACCACCGGCGGTCAGCGTCCGTGCTCGAGCAGCCCGAGCAGGTAGCTGCCGTAGCCGGACTTGACGAGCTTGTGGGCGCGCTCGGCGAGCTCGTCGTCGGACAGGAACCCGCGGCGCCAGGCGACCTCCTCGGGGGAGCCCACCTTCAGGCCCTGCCGGTGCTCGATGGTGCGGACGTAGTCCGACGCCTCGACGAGCGAGTCGAAGGTGCCCGTGTCGAGCCACGCGGTGCCCCGGGGCAGGATCTCGACCTGCAGGCGCCCCTGTTCGAGGTAGGTGCGGTTCACGTCGGTGATCTCGTACTCGCCGCGCGCGGAGGGCTGCAGGTCCCGCGCGATGTCCAGCACCTGGTTGTCGTAGAAGTACAGGCCCGGCACGGCGTAGCTCGAGCGCGGCGCGGACGGCTTCTCCTCGAGCGACAGCGCACGCCCGGTGTCGTCGAACTCCACGACGCCGTAGCTCGTGGGGTCGGCGACGCGGTACGCGAAGACCGCCGCGCCGTCGATGTCGGAGAAGCGCTGGAGGCGCTCTCCGAGGCCGGGCCCGTAGAAGATGTTGTCGCCGAGCACGAGGGCGACCGACTCCTGGCCCACGAACTGCCGACCCAGCACGAAGGCCTGAGCGAGACCGTTGGGCTCCTCCTGGACCGTGTACTCGATCGACACGCCGAACTGGCTGCCGTCACCCAGCAGGCGCCGGAACTGGTCGGCGTCGTGCGGCGTCGTGATCACGAGGACGTCGCGGATGCCGGCCAGCAGCAGCGTCGAAAGCGGGTAGTAGATCATCGGCTTGTCGTACACCGGCACCAGCTGCTTGCTGACGCCGAGCGTGATGGGGTGCAGACGCGTGCCGGACCCGCCGGCCAGGATGATTCCTCGCATGGGCAGACAGTGTGGCGCATCCGCGCCCATGTGCCGAACCCCGGCGCGTCAACCGCCGAGCGCCTCGCACGGCAGCCGGACGTACCACCCGGCGGGTGCCAGCGCGAGCACCGTCGATCCCTGTGCCGGGTCCGTGACGCACGCACGGTGCGCGTCCCGGGCCTGCGTCGACCACCGCGGCCCCTCAGGCGTGGTCCCGTCCGGCGGACGCCACACCAGGACCGCCACGACGAGCGCCGGTGCGACGACGAGCAGGGCGGGCACCCGCCACCGCGGGCGCGCCGGCACGAGCGCGGCCCCCAGCACGACGACCGACGCGACGAGCATCGACGGGACGACGGCGTAGCGCAGCAGCACCCAGCCCTGCCCCGGCGCGAACAGCGTCGGCGTGTTGAGGCGGACCGCGACCACCCAGAGCACCAGCGCCAGGACGGGTGCGCCGACGGCCCACGCGCGCTGCAGCGCGTCACCGCGGACGAGGACGACGACGGCAGCGGCACCCACGACGAGCGCGACCGCCACCGCCGGCAGCAGCCCCAGGCCCGCGTGCGCGTCGCGCAGGAGCGCGCCGGTGCCCAGCCACAGCGTCATCAGCACGTCGTGCCCGAACGCACGCAGGGTCGCGTCCGCGCCCGGGGCGAGCCCCCCGTTGCCGGGGCGGTCGGCGGTGACGAGGGTGACCAGCTGGGCCGCGACCCCGAGGCAGTAGGCGATGCGGGTGGGGAGCCGGTGCGCGTCGCGCCACCGCCAGGCGAGCAGGGGTACCAGCAGGACCGACTGCACCTCGGTGAGCGTAGCGACGAGGGTCGCGGCCGCGAGCACGCCCTGGTCCACGCGGCCCCGCGGGCGGGCCACCAGCAGCCAGGGGAGGGTCCACAGCGCCAGCCAGTGCAGGTTGGCGAGGTTGCCGAGGACCTCGAGCGGGAGCGTGGGCACCGCGACCGTCAGCGCCGCGAGGGCGACGCGCGCGACGCGCGACGCGACCAGGTCGTGGGCGCACCGGTGCACGAGCGCCGCCGCGGCACCCACGGCGAGGCAGGAGGTGGCCGCCAGCGCGGTCGCCCACCAGGTCGCGGGGACGAGGTCGACCACCAGGCCCGCGACGACGCGGGGCACCAGGTGCAGGTAGCCCGCGTACGGTTCCAGCGCGCCGCCGATCGGGCCCCGGTCGACGCCGTCGCGGAGGAACACGGCGCCGTCCTCCGCCCACACCACGTCGCGCGTGACCGTCGTGAGCCGCAGCCAGGCGAGGATCGCCGCGAGGACGCCGACGAGCGCCGTGAGGGCACCGTCGAGCCCGTCGCGCGCCGGCGCGCTCGTCGTGGGCTGCGTGCTCACCTGTCCTCCGGGTCCGCTCGTCCTCGGGTGGGGCCGCCCGCCGCACGGCGGTGCAGGGGCATCATGCACCCGACGACGGCCGCCGACCCGGGGACCGGTATCGTCGGGACCTCGCCTGATCAGCCGCGAGCCGAACCAGGAGCCATGAAGGTCTTCATCCAAATCCCGTGCCTCGACGAGGAGACCACGCTCCCCGCGGTGCTCTCGTCCATCCCGACGACGATCGAGGGTGTGGACGAGATCCACGTGCTCGTCGTCGACGACGGCTCGTCCGACCGCACGAGCGAGGTCGCGCGCGAGCACGGCGTCGGGCACGTCCTGCGGCACACCCGCACGCAGGGCCTGGCGCGCTCCTTCCGTGACGGCGTCGACTACGCGCTGCGCCACGGCGCGGACGTCGTCGTGAACACCGACGGTGACAACCAGTACCCGCAGGAGCGGATCCCCGACCTGGTCGGGCCCATCGTGGCGGGCCTCGCCGACATCGTCATCGCCGACCGCCAGACGGCCACGATCGCCCACTTCTCGCCGCTCAAGAAGGCCCTCCAGCGGCTCGGCAGCGCGGTGGTCAACGGTGCGGCGGACACCCGGCTGCCCGACGCCGCGTCGGGGTTCCGCGCGTACTCGCGCGCGTCGCTCCTGCGCCTCAACGTCGTGACCGAGTTCTCCTACTGCATGGAGACGATCATCCAGGCGGGCCACAAGCGGCTGCGGATCGTCAGCGTGCCGGTGACCACGAACCCGAAGACCCGGGAGTCGCGGCTGTTCCGGAGCATGTGGCACCACATCGCCCGCTCGGCCTCGGCGATCACGCGCAGCTACCTCATGTTCAAGCCTCAGGTCGTGTTCGCCGTCCTCACGGCGACGTTCGCGGTGCTCGCGCTGGTCCCGATGGTGCGGTTCCTGGTCCTGTGGATGGTCGAGGGCTCGGCCGCCGGTCACGTCCAGTCGCTCATCTTCGGGGCGATCATGGCGGTGGCGGCGTTGCTGGCCGCCGCGCTGGGCGTGATCTCCGAGCTCCAGCGCACGCAGCGCATCCTCATCGAGGACGCGCTGCAGCGCCTCAAGGAGATCCAGTACTCGCGGTGACGACGGGGGAGCGACGCACGGTCCTCGCCGCGGGCACGTTCGACGAGGACGTGCACCCGCGTGCCCGGGTCCTGCTCGAGGGGCTGGAGGCGCACGGCTGGGAGGTCGAGCGTGCTGTCGTGCCGCTCGGGCTCGACACGGCGGCGCGGGTCGAGATGCTGCAGCGACCGTCGCACGTCGGACGTCTCGTCGTCGCCCTGGTGCGGGCCCACGCACGCCTCGTGCCCCGGCTGCTGCGACGGCGCTCGCGCGCCGACGCGGTGCTCGTCGGCCACCTGGGGCACTTCGACGTGGCGCTGGTCCGGCTCCTCGCCCGGGGGGCCCCGGTGGTGCTCGACTTCCTCGTGTCGGGCGCGGGCACGGCCCGCGACCGCGGCGAGCGGGGCCGGGTCAAGCAGCGGCTGCTGCGCGCGCTGGACGCGTTCGCCCTGTCCCGGGCTGACGTCGTCGTCGTGGACACCCCCGAGCACCTGGCCACGCTGCCGCCCCGGCCCCGGGGCAGGGCCGTGGTCGCGCCGGTGGGCGCCGACCGCCGGTGGTTCGAGGCGGCCCGCGAGCAGGGGAGTGACGGCGGGCCGCTCTCCGTGGTGTTCTTCGGCTCGTTCACGCCCCTGCAGGGCGCGACGGTGGTCGGTGAGGCGCTGCGGTCGCTCGGCGGCGTGGTGCGCGCCACGGTCGTCGGGCAGGGGCAGCAGAGCGCCGAGGTGGACGCGCTCCTGGCGGGCGTGCCCGGCGTCGTGCGCCACACGTGGGTCGAGGCGGACGACCTGCCCGCCCTGGTCGCGTCGCACGACGTGTGCCTCGGGATCTTCGGCACCGGCGACAAGGCGCTGCGGGTGCTGCCCAACAAGGCGTTCCAGGGCGCTGCGGCCGGGTGCGTGGTGGTGACCGAGGACTCCGCCCCCGCGCGTCGTCTGCTCGGCCCCGCGGGCGTGCTGGTGCCCCCGGGGGACGCCGCGGCGCTGGCCGACGCCCTGCGCCGGCTCGACGCGGACCGTGACTTGCTGCGCGACCTGCGGCGAGCGTCGCTCGACCACGCGCGCGCGGCGTTCACCCCGGCAGGTGTCGTGCAGGACCTCGTCGCGCGGCTGGGCGCCGGCGCATGACGCGCGTGGTCGCGGTGCTGCGC
>JAEYNO010000304.1 GCA_023412515.1 Actinomycetes bacterium | reverse complement strand
GCTGCCGCCGCTCGCGCCGCCGGTGCCTGCCGTGCCGTCCGTGCTCATCGCGGCATGATCCCTCGCCCGCGCCGCGCCCACCACCCGCCGCCCCGTCCCGGCCGGCACGTGACGTCCGTCGCACCGCCCCGCTCCGGGTGCGACGCGTGCACGGCGGGTTCACAGTGAGAACGACCGGGACGGCCCCGGAGGGAACGGAGCGTGCTGGCCATGACGGACTCGTCGGCGGCGCAGGGGGCGGGCGGCACGCCCGGGGCATCGAGGCACAAGGGCAAGGCGATCGCTCTCGCGGTGGCGGCCGCGGTGGGCGGGTTCCTGTTCGGCTTCGACAGCTCGGTCATCAACGGCGCGGTCGAGGCGGTGCAGGGGCAGTTCGAGCTGTCGGGCGTGGTGACGGGCCTGGTGGTCGCGGTGGCGCTGCTCGGGTCGGCGGCCGGCGCGTGGCTGGGCGGGCGCCTGTCGGACCGGTGGGGCCGCACGCGCGTGATGGTGCTGGGCGCGGTGCTGTTCTTCGTGTCGTCGGTGCTGTCGGGGTTCGCGTTCGCCGCGTGGGACCTGGCGATCTGGCGCGTCATGGCGGGTGTGGGCATCGGCATCGCGTCGGTGATCGCGCCCGCGTACATCGCGGAGATCGCGCCGGCGTCGATGCGCGGGCGGCTCGGGTCGCTGCAGCAGCTCGCGATCACGCTCGGCATCTTCGCGGCGCTGCTGTCGGACCAGCTGCTCGCGACGTCGGCGGGCGGCGCGGCGGACGAGCTGTGGCTGGGCCTCGAGGCCTGGCGCTGGATGTTCCTGGTGTGCGTCGTCCCGGCCGTCGTGTACGGCGTGCTCGCGCTGCGCATCCCCGAGTCGCCGCGGTACCTCGTGGCGCAGGGGCGCCGTGACGAGGCGCGCGCGGTGCTGGCGGACGTGCTGGGCCCCGAGGAGGACCCGGAGCAGCGCGTCGAGCAGATCGAGCAGACGATCCGCAAGGACGAGGCGCTCGCGCAGCAGGCGAGCCTGCGCGGCCCGGCGCTGGGGCTGCTGCCGGTCGTGTGGGTCGGGATCCTGCTGTCGGTGTTCCAGCAGTTCGTCGGGATCAACGTGATCTTCTACTACTCGAACACCCTGTGGCAGGCGGTCGGCTTCAAGGAGAGCGACTCGTTCACCTACTCGACGATCACGGCCGTCGTGAACGTCGCGGTGACGTTCATCGCCATCGCGCTCGTGGACAAGGTGGGCCGCCGCCCGATGCTCCTGATCGGGTCCGCCGGCATGACGCTGACGCTCGGCACCATGGCGGTCGCGTTCACGCAGGCGACGGGCACGGGCAAGGACGTGAGCCTGGACGGTTCGTGGGGCGTGATCGCGCTCGTGGCCGCGAACGCGTTCGTCGTCTTCTTCGGTGCGACGTGGGGCCCGCTGGTGTGGGTGCTGCTGGGCGAGATGTTCCCGAACCGGATCCGCGCGGCGGCGCTGGGCGTCGCGGCGTCGGCGCAGTGGATCGCGAACTTCGTCATCACGCTGTCGTTCCCCGAGCTGCTGGACCGGTTCGGCGCGTCGGTGCCGTACGCGATGTACGCGGCGTTCGCGCTGCTGTCGTTCGTCTTCGTGCTCACCAAGGTCCCGGAGACCAAGGGGGTCGAGCTCGAGGACATGGAGGGCCTGCAGGTCGAGCGGCGCTCGCGTCGCGCCTCGGCCTGAGGCCCGCCCGCTCGCCCTCTCCGCCGCCCCGGGTGCGACGCACGTCGCACCCGGGGCGGAACACGTCACCCCCCTGAACTGTTGCCCGAGGTAACGACCCGTCGTAGAGTTGCCCCGAGCAACCGTCGCGCCCGGCTCCAGCACCGCCCGCGACGGCTCCCGACCGCCGACGACGCCCGGTCACCCCCGTCCCCGCGCCCGGAAGCGAGCACCCCCACGTGAGCAGCACCAGCAGCACCGTCGACGGCACCGCCGCCGACTCCCCCACCGGCGCCATGACGCACCGCGAGGTCCTCGAGGCCCTGTCCGGGATCCTCCTGGGCATGTTCGTCTCGATCCTCGCGACGAGCGTCGTGTCCACGTCCCTGCCCCGCATCATCACCGACCTCGGCGGCAGCCAGTCCGCCTTCACCTGGGTCGTCACCGCGACCCTCCTCACCACCACGGTCTCGACGCCCATCTGGGGCAAGCTCGCCGACCTCGTCGACCGCAAGCTGCTCGTGCAGATCGCGCTCGTCGTGTCCGTCGTGTCCTCGGCGCTCGCCGGGTTCTCGCACACCACCGAGATGCTCATCGGCATGCGCGCCCTGCAGGGCATCGGCGCCGGCGGCCTCACCGCGCTCGGCACCGTCCTCATCGCCGACATCATCAGCCCGCGCGAGCGCGGCCGGTACATGGGCCTCATGGGCGCCGTCATGGCCGTCGGCATGGTCGGCGGCCCGCTGCTCGGCGGCGTCATCACCGACGCGGCCGGCTGGCGCTGGAACTTCTTCGTCGGCCTGCCGTTCGCGATCGCCGCGATCGTCGTGCTGCAGCGCACGCTGCACCTGCCCGCCACCGCGCGCCGCCGCGTGCGCATCGACTGGGCCGGCGCGGTCCTGCTGTCCGCGTCCGTCGCGACGCTCCTGCTGTGGGTCACGTTCGCCGGGCAGTCGTTCGAGTGGCTGTCGTGGCAGACGGCCGTCATGGTCGGCGGGGCCCTGCTGGGCGTCGTCGGCGTGATCCTGGTCGAGCAGCGCGCCGCCGAGCCGATCATCCCGCTGCACCTGTTCCGCAACCGCACCGTCGTGCTCACGGTCCTCGCGTCCGTCGCCGTCGGCATCGCGCTGTTCGGCACGCAGGTCTTCCTGTCGCAGTACATGCAGCTCGCGCGCGGCAAGACCCCCACGCAGTCCGGCCTGCTGACCATCCCCATGGTCCTCGGCGTGTTCCTGTCCTCGACGCTGTCCGGCCGCCGCATCACGCGCACCGGCCGGTACAAGGCGATCATGGTCGCCGGCGCCGTGCTCCTCACGGGCGGCCTGGGCCTCATGGGCACCATCGACGAGACGACGAGCTTCGTGCTCGTCGGCGGCTACATGCTCGTCGTCGGCGTGGGCGTCGGCATGCTCATGCAGAACCTCGTCCTCGCGACCCAGAACACGCTGCCCATCACCGAGATGGGCGCCGGCACCGCCACCGTCGCGTTCTTCCGCACGCTCGGCGGCGCGATCGGCGTCTCGGCGCTCGGGGCGCTGCTGTCCAACCGCGTGCAGCACCTCATGGTCGACGGCCTCGCCGGCATCGGCGTGAACCCCGCCGCGATGGGCTCGAGCGGCACCAGCACGCTGCCCGACCTCGCGACGCTGCCCGGCCCGGTGCGGCAGGTCGTCGAGCACGCCTTCGGCGTCGGCGTCTCCGAGCTGTTCCTCGTCGGCGCGCCGATCGCGCTGCTCGCGCTGGTCGCCGTGCTCGCGCTGCGCGAGGTGCCCCTGGGCCACGCGTCGGGCGTCGAGCAGCGGCTCGCGGCCCAGGCCGCGCAGCAGGAGCCGGCCGCGGCGTCCTGACCTCCCCGCGGCGCCACCGCGCGCGACGCCCGCCCCGACGTGCCCTCAGGGGCCGTCCGGGGCGGGCGTCTGCCGTTCGCCGTGCCGCACGAGGTCGTCGTTGAGCCGTGCCATGAGGTCCGCGAGCTGCGCGAGCTCGTCCGACCGCCAGCCGTCGAGCGAGCGACGCATGTACTCCTGCCGCCCGGCGCGCGCGTGCTCCAGCCGCCGCTCGCCCTCGTCGGTCAGCACCAGCGGGTGGCTGCGCGAGTCGTGCGGGTCCGCCGCGCGCGTGAGGAGCCCGAGCCGCTCGAGCCGCGTGACCTGGCGCGACATCGTGCCGCGCCCCACCCCCAGCAGGTCCGCGAGGTCGCTCGCGCGCGTGCCCGGCGTGCGGGCGACCGTCGCGAGCAGCTGGTACGCCGAGGGGTCCAGGTCGGGGTGCACGGTGCGCGCGACGCCAGCCGACGCGGCCCGCGCCCGCCGCAGGAACAGCCCGAGCTCACGCTCGACGCGCAGCACCGGGTCGTCGCTCATCGCCCCATCCTCGCGCAGCACGGCACGTCCGCGGACCAGCGGTCAGCGGGCCCACGTCGTGCGGCGCCGCGCCAGCCCGGCGATGGCCTTCACGCGCGCCGCGTCGACGTGCGGGTGCATGCGCCGGAACACGTTCGGCACCTCGTGCCGGGCGACCACCAGCGCGTCCTGGGGCGGGTGGTGCGCGTCGCGCTCGAGGTCGCCCGTGACGACGAGCGCGGCTCGCACGGTCACGCCCGCGCAGCCGACCGACTGCAGCAGCCCCTGCACGCGCGCGGCCTCCAGGCGCGCGTCGCGCAGGTACGTCACGGCGCGCCCGTCCACGTGCATGGTGCGCGCCGCGACCCGCACCCGGCTGCCCGGGTGCCGCCGCTCCGACACCGTCCAGATGCCGCCCGGGCCCACCAGCAGGTGCTCGATCACCGAGCCCTGCCGGCCCAGCGGCACGTCGTGCACGGTCTCCCAGCCGTCGTCGGCCAGGCGCTCGAGCCGCACCCCCAGCGGGCTGCCGCGCAGGCCGTGGTCGGAGCGCGCGCCGTCGCGCACGTCGCCCAACCAGGCCTCGAGCCCCGTGCCCAGCCCCTCGAGCGCGTCGAGCGACGCGAGCTCGGAGGTCACGGGCAGCACGAGCTCGGGGACGTCGGACCGCAGGTAGGCCTGCGCGGCGCGGCGCACGCGGGCCTCGAGCACGGGGTCGTCGGCGACCACCTCGCCCGACTGCAGGTCGACGGAGCCCACCCGCGCACCGGTCTCGTGCGTGACGTAGAGACGGTCGGCACCGTACCTCCGCCACCGTCGAACGGTCAGGACCTCGTCCACGTCCGCATTATCGGCACTGCGGCACGTGGACTTCAGTCCCGCCTCCGGGCGACTTCGCCCCGGACCGGCGTGTCGGGCGTGTGTCGTCACCCGACCGGTCCTGTCACGGACGCGCGTCCGCCGTGCCGTCGGCAGCGGGCTCGAACGTCAGGCTCACCGAGTTCATGCAGAACCGGTCGCCCGTGGGCGTCTGCGGCGCGTCGTCGAAGACGTGCCCCAGGTGGGAGCCGCAGCGCGCGCAGCGCACCTCGGTGCGGACCATGCCGTGCGACGTGTCGGTCAGCAGCTCGACGCGGTCGCCCGCGAGCGGCGAGAAGAAGCTCGGCCAGCCGCAGTGCGAGTCGAACTTGGTGTCGGAGCGGAACAGCTCGTTGCCGCACGCGCGGCAGCGGTAGACGCCCTCGCGGTGCTCGTCGAGCAGCGCGCCGGTCCACGCGCGCTCGGTGCCCGCGCGGCGCAGGACCGCGAACTCCTGCGGCTCGAGCTCGAGACGCCACTGGTCGTCGGACTTGGTCACGGGGTACCGGTCGGTCACCACAGCTCCCTGGGGTCGTGGGGCGCGTCCCGCGGGTGCGGTCGCACCACGCACAACACCCCGGCGCTCCCGGGCGTTCCCGGGCCGCCGCGACACGACACGCGGGCGCCGCGCGGCGGGTCGGACCGAATCAGGTCGGACGTCCTACTCTGTCCGGGACGTCCCCGGCCGGGGGCGTCGCGCCGACGCGCCGGGGAGGGGCCGTGTCGCAACGCTCACGGCGCCGGGGCAGCCTCACGCGCTCGTTCGCGCTGGTCAGCCTGGTGGGCATGGTCGCGCTCGGCGTCGCGCTGGTGACGATCACGTCGCAGCAGATGCGCGCGCAGGCCGTCGGCGACGGCACGTCGATGGCCGCCGTCGTGGCGCGCAACGCGGCCGGCGGCGTCGCGGCCGGCTCGTTCGTCACGGGCGTCGCGTCACCCGACGAGGCCGCCGCCGTCGCGTCGCGCACGGGCGCGTTCGACGAGCGGCTGGTGGAGCTGCGGCTGTGGGGCCTCGACGGCCGCCTCATGTACTCGTCGGACCCGGCGACCACGAGCGGCCTGCCGCACTCCGAGCGCTTCGCCGCCGCGATGTCGTCGGGCTCCCCCGACCCCGTCGTGCAGGAGGACGTGCGGCGCGGCGCGGGCACCGAGGCCGAGCGGCTCACGGTGCTCGACGTGTACGTGCCCGTGCTGCCCGACGACACCGCGGACGACGCGGTGCCCACGGGCGGGTCCGCCGGGCAGCCCGTGGGGGTCGCCGAGGTCGTCCTCGACCACACCGAGACGCAGGCGACGCTCGCGCGCACGTCGCGCACCGTGACGTTCGCGGTGGCGGGCGGGCTCGTGGTGCTGTGGCTCCTGCTGTTCCGCATCGTGGGGACCACGTCGCGGCGGCTGCGCAGCACGGCGCTCGAGAACGCGCGGCTCGCGATGCTCGACTCGCTCACGGGGCTGCCGAACCGCCGCCTGCTGGGCGACCAGATGCGCCGCGCGATCCTGCGCGCGGAGGAGGACGGCGGGCGCGTCGGGCTGATCCTGCTCGACATCGACCGCTTCAAGGACATCAACGACACCCTGGGCCACGACCACGGCGACACGCTGCTCGAGCAGGTCGCGCAGCGGCTGCGGGAGTCGCTGCGCGAGGAGGACGTGGTCGCGCGCCTGGGCGGCGACGAGTTCGCCGTCCTGCTGCCGGACGTGCGGTCCGTGGCGAACGCCGAGCGTCTCGCGGGCCGCGTGCGGCAGCTGTTCGCGCGGCCGTTCGAGATCGGCGACATGACGCTGCACATCGACACCTCGATCGGCGTGGCGTGCCTGCCGGACCACGCCGACGACGCGTCGTCGCTCATGCGGACGGCCGACGTCGCGATGTACGCGGCGAAGCACCACCGCACGGGCGTCGCCGTGTACTCCCCCGACACCGACGACTCGTCGCCGACGCGCCTGGTGCTGCTGGGCGAGCTGCACCAGGCCCTCGCGGCGTCGCGCGCGGCGCGGCGCACCGAGCAG
Organism: Actinomycetes bacterium; assembly: GCA_023412515.1. Lineage (GTDB taxonomy): Bacteria > Actinomycetota > Actinomycetes > Actinomycetales > Cellulomonadaceae > Cellulomonas. The sequence continues at coordinate 1,744 of JAEYNO010000304.1, read as the reverse complement.
CAGCTGCTCGCGGCGGGGCGCGCCACGGGCCCGGACCCCCGCGACGACGCACCCGAGGGCCGGCCCGCCGCGACCCAGCTCGTCATGCACTACCAGCCGAAGCTCGACCTGGGCACCGACCGCGTCGTCGGGTACGAGGCGCTGATCCGCTGGTCGCACCCGACCCGCGGCGTGCTCGCCCCGTCGGCGTTCGTGCCGATCGCCGAGCAGTCCGGCCTGATCCACGACGTGACGCGGTTCGCGCTCGAGGCGACGGTCGTGCAGCTCGCGCGGTGGGAGGCCGAGGGGCGCGACCTGCCGGTGGCGGTCAACCTGTCGGCGCACGACGTCACGACGCCCGACGTGGTCGCCACCATCGAGCACCTGCTGGTCGAGCACGCCGTGCCCGCGCGGCTGCTCGAGGTCGAGATCACCGAGACCGCGCTGGTGGCGGACAGCTCGCGCGTCGTGCCGGTGCTGCAGCGGCTGCACGCGCTGGGCGTGCGGGTCGCGATCGACGACTTCGGCACCGGGACGACGTCGATCTCGCAGCTGCGCGACCTGCCCGTGGACACGCTGAAGATCGACCGCGTGTTCATCTCCGACCTCGGCGAGCAGGGCCGCGACGGGTCCGAGGTGGTGGTGCAGGCGATGGTCGACCTCGCGCACTCGTTCGGGCTCGACGTGGTCGCCGAGGGCGTCGAGGACGCGCGCACCGCGCGCGTGCTGACGCGGCTCGGCGTGGACCAGGCGCAGGGGTTCTTGTGGGCGCGGCCCGCGCCGGCGGAGGCCATCGCGCAGGTCGGCGTGGCCGACACGCACGGCCCGCACCCGGACGGAGTCACCCGCCCGGGTGAACTCACGGCATGATGCCTCAGGTCGGCGGCGCCGCTGCCGATAGCGGTCGAGGAGCACGCGTGCTCCCTCACGCGCCCGACGCCGGATTCGCCCCCGCTCGACCGGAAGGCCCGCTCATGATGGACGAGATCCTCGAGGAGATGATCGACCCCGCTCCCGCGCGCGAGGACGTCCTGCGGCGTCGTCGGCTGTGGGCGACGGGCGCGATCCTCGTCCTCGCGGGGGTCGGTGTCACGTCCCTCACGACCGCCGCGGTCTTCACCGACCAGGACACCGTGAGCAGCGGGATCACGACCGGCTCGGTCGTGCTGACGGCGCCGGGCGAGCCGGTGGAGTTCACGGTGCCCGACGAGCTGCTCGCCCCCGGCGGGTGGGCCGTGGCGCCCGTGACGGTCCGCAACGACGGGTCCCTCAACCTGCGCTACGCGGTCTCGCTCGCGGCGCAGGTCGCGACGCCGGACGGCGGCGCGCTGGGCGACGGCGACCTGCGCGAGGCGCTGCGGCTGCGGGTGTACGAGGCGCCCGCGGCGGGGTGCTCGGCGCTGAGCGTGCCGACCGCGCCCGACGGCGCGCTGGGCGACACGGGCCAGGGCCTGCCCGCGACGACCACGCCGATCGTGGGCAGCCCCGAGCGCGGCGCGCAGCCGGGCGACCGGCAGGTCGGCCCGGGCGCGACCGGCGTCGACGCGCTGTGCGTGCGCCTCGACATGGCCGACGGCGACCCCGCGAGCGGCGTGCCGTCGGGCGACGACGACCGGTACCAGCAGACGGCCGTCGCGATCTCGCTGCAGTTCGACTCCGAGCAGACGGTGAACAACTCCTGACCTCGTCGACCATGACGCCGCGCACACGGCCGCAGCCGTTCGTCGAGCGCCGGGCGCCCCGCGTGGCGGCGCCCGCGCACCGG
>JAEYNO010000307.1 GCA_023412515.1 Actinomycetes bacterium | reverse complement strand
GTTGTGGTGTCTCGTCCCGTACAAAAAATAACGCGGAGCGCTAATGAAGGCGGCCGGATGCGGCCGCCTTCAAACTATCGGAGATTCGCCCTAGTTCGAAAGCTCGAACCGGTCCAGGTTCATCACTTTTGTCCACGCTGCAGCGAAATCGTTGACGAATTTCTCGCCGCTATCAGCACATGCATAAACCTCAGCCAACGCCCTCAGCTCAGAGTTTGAACCGAAGATCAGGTCAACGCGCGAACCAAGCCACTTAAGCTCACCGGTGTTACGATCGTGGCCCTCAAAAACGGTCTCATTCTCGTCCGCAGCTTTCCATTCGGTGTCGAGGTCGAGCAGGTTCACGAAGAAATCATTCGTCAGGGTACCGGGACGTTTGGTAAATACACCATGCTTTGAACCGCCCGTGTTGGCGTCTAAAGCACGCATACCGCCGACCAACACGGTCATCTCGGGCGGGGTCAAGGTGAGTTGGCTCGCCTTATCGACCAGCAGTTCCTCTGCCGAGACATTATATTGGGGCTTCTTGTAGTTACGGAAACCATCAGCCACGGGCTCCATGTACTTGAACGAATCGACATCGGTCTGATCCTCAGTGGCATCGGTCCGGCCGGGCGTGAACTGCAGTTGAATGTCGTAACCCGCCTCTTTCGCCGCACGAACGACGGCGGCGCATCCGCCAAGCACGATCAGGTCCGCGAGCGAGACGCGCTTGTTATCGGACCGTGAATCGTTGAACTCCTGCCGGACACCCTCAAGAGTGCTGATCACTTTGGAGAGCCTCGGCGGGTCGTTTACCTCCCAATCCTTTTGCGGCTCGAGCCTAACGCGAGCGCCGTTTGCACCGCCGCGTTTGTCGCCGCCGCGGAATGTTGACGCTGACGCCCAAGCGGCCGAGACCAGATCAGAAATCGACAGGCCGGTCGCGAGGATCTTTTCCTGAAGTGCGGAAATATCGGCCCCATCGATCAGATCGTGATCGACGGCAGGGACCGGGTCCTGCCAGATAAACTCTTCCTCAGGCACTTCGGGCCCGAGATAACGGACCTTCGGGCCCATGTCGCGATGGGTGAGCTTAAACCACGCCTTGGCGAACGCGTCGGCAAACTCATCGGGGTTCTCGAGGAAATGGCGTGAGATCTTTTCGTAATCGGGATCGAATCGGAGCGAGAGGTCAGTGGTGAGCATTGTGGGGAGATGCTTTTTATTGGGGTCGTAAGCATCCGGGATGATGGGTTCGGCATTTTTTGCCACCCACTGATGTGCTCCGGCCGGGCTTTTCGTCAATTCGTACTCAAAGCCGAAAAGATTCTCAAAGAAATTGTTGCTCCATTTGGTGGGAGTTGTGGTCCAGGTCACTTCGAGGCCGCTCGTTATTGTGTCGGGGCCTTTACCGGTTCCATAGCTGTTATGCCAGCCAAAGCCTTGCGCCGCCAGGCTTGCTCCCTCCGGTTCTACACCGACATGTTTGGAATCGGCCGCGCCGTGGGTCTTTCCGAAAGTGTGCCCGCCGGCAATGAGGGCGACGGTTTCGTAGTCGTCCATCGCCATTCTGCCGAAAGTTTCACGGATGTCGTGAGCAGCAGCAACGGGATCGGGATTGCCGTCGGGCCCCTCGGGATTAACATAGATAAGGCCCATCTGTACGGCGCCGAGAGGGTCTTCGAGGCGGCGGGTGTGGATGTCGCCATCGGCATCATCGTCTGAAACAAGCGTACCCTCCTGCTTATCCGCCCCTTCAGAACCGTGCTGGTAGCGTACATCGCCGCCCAGCCACGTTGTTTCGGCTCCCCAATAGACATCTTCATCGGGCTCCCAAACGTCGGCCCTTCCCCCTCCGAAACCGAGCGGCTTGAAACCCATCGTTTCGAGGGCGACATTTCCAGTTAGGATCAGGAGATCGGCCCAGGAGATCTTGCGCCCGTATTTCTGCTTGACCGGCCAAAGCAGCCGGCGGGCCTTGTCGAGGCTGACGTTGTCCGGCCAACTGTTCAGGGGAGCGAACCGCTGCTGTCCGCGGCCGCCGCCGCCGCGGCCGTCGCCGATGCGGTAGGTGCCCGCCGAATGCCATGCCATGCGGATGAATAGCCCGCCATAGTGGCCAAAGTCCGCAGGCCACCACTCTTTAGAATCGGTCATTACCGCCGCGATATCTTTTTTAAGACCGGCATAGTCGAGCGATGCAAATTCCCGTGCGTAATCGAATTCCTCGCCCATGGGATCCGAGAGGTTAGAATGCTGGCGCAGTATGTCGAGCCGCAGCATATTCGGCCACCAGTCGCGATTGGCTCGAAAAGTTCCATGAGTGAACTTGAGCGCACCGCTCGTAAAGGGGCACTTGCCAGAGCCGTTCGAGTTTCCGTTATTCTCCATTTTTATTCACCTTCCTTAGAGTAGTTTCTGTTCAAATACCTGATCGGCGGTCAAGCGCAATCAGGGCAAACGCCGCGCAATATCACCTCTATAGAATCGGCCTTAAACTTCGTCAGCCGTTCGCCGGCAGTGAGTATTTCTTCAGGGACCGGCAGGTCGATATCGACGAGCTTGCTGCAGATATTGCAGATAGCGTGGTCGTGCCGGGCGGTCTTCCTGTCGTAGCGAGTCGCGTCGGCGGCGTACCTAACCTCGGCGATCAAGCCTTTGTTCTTTAGGTAATGCAGGGAGTTGTAGACGGTAGCGAAGGAGATGCCCGGGAGAAGCAGCCGAGCGTTTGCAAAAACCTGATTCGCCGTCAGGTGGTCATCGGAATCGTTGATGACCTGAAAGACGGCCTGCCGTTGTTTGGTCAAAGCCGGGCCGGTTGGTTTCATTTGCGTACCGTTTGTTGAGTTGAATTATAATAATTCTAATTCTAACGGCTGTCAATAAAAAAATTCAGAATTCCAAACGGGGCCTTATCGGCGGGCGCCTAATTCCCTGCTGCCTGTTGGGCAGAGCGGAACCAGTCGACGAACTTCGGGATGCCTTCCTCTATCTTTGTGTGCGGATCGTAGCCGAGCATGCGTCGGGCTTTTGAAATATCCGCAAATGTTATCGGCACGTCTCCCGGCTGCATAGGCTGGCGATCGATCTCGGCCTTCGTTCCGAGGCTATCTTCGATCAGTTCGATCAGGCGGCGAAGCTCAGTCGTCTCAGACTCACCCAAGTTGAAGACCTCGTGCATTGAACGGTCGTAATCGATGGCGGCCCGGACGCCCTGAATGATGTCGTCGATGTAGGTGTAGTCGCGCCGGGTGTCGCCGTCGCCGAACATCTGGATCGGCTTCCCTTCGGCGATGAGGCGGGTGAATTTGTGGATCGCGAGATCCGGCCGCTGGCGGGCGCCGTATACGGTAAAGAAGCGAAGGCAGACGGTGCGGATATCGAACAGATGTGAGTAGGTGTGGCAGATGAGCTCGCCGGCCGCCTTGGTCGAGGCGTACGGCGAAATGGGGTTTCGGATGGGGTCGTCCTCGGAGAACGGCACCTTTTCATTTATGCCGTAAACCGAACTGGACGAGCCGAAAACGAACTGCCGGATACCGTGGTCGCGGGCGAGTTCCAGAAGATTCACTGTGCCGTTAATGTTGGTCTCTGCGTAGAGACGCGGCTCTTTTAACGAAGGGCGGACGCCGGCACGGGCCGCGAGGTGGACGATGACGTCGAACTCATTCTCGTCAAAGACCTCCGCGAGCCGGACGTTGTCGCGAATGTCGGCCTCGTAGAATTTGCACGCCGAATCGGCCAAGAGCGGCTGCAGATTTTGGCGTTTTATTTCGGGCGAATAAAAGTCGTTGAGGTCATCGACGATGGTGATGTCCCAGCC
>JAEYNO010000236.1 GCA_023412515.1 Actinomycetes bacterium | reverse complement strand
TCCCAGCGCGGTGCGCAGGGACGGCACGGCGCCGCCTGCGAACGGCTGGTCGCCCGCGACGACGACCACGACCTGCGTCGCCGGGTACGCGGCGACCGCGGCCGTCACGCCCGCGGCGACGCCGGCGAACGGCCCCCCGCCCGGCGGGTCCTCGCGCGCCCACAGCACGGTGCGCGGCACGTCGCGTGGGTCGCCGACCACGACCACCGGCGCGTCTCCCAGCTCGGTGAGCAGCCGATCGAGCACGGGGTGTCCGCCCACGTCGAGCGCGGTCTTGTCGACGCCGCCCATGCGGCGCGACGTGCCGCCGGTGAGCACCACGACGGCGGCGGGTGCGAGGGTCACGGCGCCACGCTACGCGTCACGCGACGGCGGCGGCCACGCGTGCGGCGTAGGTCGTCGCGGGGTCGGCGGCGACCTCCTGCGGCGTACCTCGTTGCGCCGTGCGGCCGTCCTCGAGGACGAGCAGCTCGTCGGCCAGCTCGAGCGCGTCGCGCAGGTCGTGCGTCACGAGCAGCGTCGGCAGGCCGCGCGCGACGTGGCGCCGGACGACGTCGCGCACGTGCGTCCGGTTCTCGGCGTCGAGGGCGCCGAACGGCTCGTCGAGCAGCAGTGCGCGCGGCTGCACGGCGAGCGCACGGGCGATCGCCACGCGCTGCCCCTGGCCACCGGACAGCCTGTCGGCGCGCGCGCGGGTGTGGGTGGCGAGCCCGAGCTCGGCCAGCAGCACGTCGGCGGCCGCGCGCGCCTCACGCGCCCGCGTGCCCTGCGCGCGCGGTCCGAACGCGACGTTCTCACGTGCCGACAGGTGCCCGAACAGCGCCCCGTCCTGCAGTGCGACGCCGAGCGCACGATGCCGTGGCGGGACCGTCGCACCCGTCGCGACGTCGTCGAGCACGGTGCCGTCAAGACGCACGTAGCCCGCCGCCAGGGCGACGATCCCGGCCAGGGACTCCAGCAGCGTGGACTTGCCGCTGCCGTTCGGGCCCATGACGGCGAGCACCCGCCCCGGGGGGATGGTCAGCCGGACGTCGAGCGAGAACGCCCCGCGGTCGACGACGACGTGCGCGTCGAGCGTCATCGGGCCCCCCTCCGGGTGCGCCCCCGGCCCGGCAGGCCGCCGACCCACCGCCCTCGCATCGCGACCAGGACCGCCACCGACACGGCCAGCAGCAGCACCGACATCGCGACGGCCTGCTCGGGAGCGGCGTCCATCGCGAGGTACACGGCGAGCGGGACCGTCCGTGTGGTCCCGGGGAAGTTCCCCGCGAACGTGACGGTCGCGCCGAACTCCCCGAGCGCGCGCGTGAAGCACAACGCCGCACCGGCCGCGACGCCCGGTGCGACCGACGGGAGGGTGACACGGCGCAGGACGTAGGCGGGGGACGCGCCGAGCGTCTCGGCCACGAGGGCCCGGCGGCGGTCGGCCCCGCGCAACGCCCCCTCGACGGTGAGCACGAGGAACGGCAGCGCCACGAACACCTGGGCGAGGACGACCGCGACCGACGTGAACGGGACCGTCACGCCGAACCACGCGTCCAGGCGCGACCCGAGCAGCCCGCGGCGGCCCAGCAGCAGCAGCAGCGCGACGCCGCCCACCACGGGGGGCAGCACCAGCGGCACCGTCACCAGCGACCGGACCAGCCAGACCCCGGGCAGGTCGTCCCGGGCCAGGACCCACGCCAGCGGGACACCCACGACCAGGCAGACCGCCGTCGTGCAGCCCGCCGTGACGACCGACAGCCGCATCGCCTCGACGACGGCCGGGTCCGCGACCAGTCGGAGCAGGTCGCCCCACGGGGTCGCGGCGAGCAGCGCGACGAGCGGCAGCACGAGCAGCGCGAGCCCGACGGCCGCCAGCGCGCCCAGGACGAGCGTGCCGACCGGCGGTCGGCGCCGGACGAGCCTCTCAGGCCTCCGACCGGCACCGGGCGACGGCGACGTGCCCGTACCGGTCGGTGCGGGCACGTCGCCCGTCGCGGCGGGGGTGGTCACGGGACGTCGAACCCGGCGTCCTCGAGCGCCCGGCGACCGACCGGCCCCTGGAGCAGCGCGACGAACGCGGCGGCGGCCCGCGGGTGCGGGGCGTCGAGCACGACGAGCGCGGCGTAGTCGGTCGGCACCTGGACGTCGGCGGGGACGTCGATGCCCTCGACCGCGCCGTCGGCCGCGATGACGTCCGTCCGGTAGACCAGGCCAGCGTCGGCCTCGTCGAGCTGCAGACGCGTCAGGACCGCGCGCACGTCCTGCTCGAGCGTGTCGGGCGCGGGTGTCACACCGGCCTTCGCCAGGACCTGGGCGCCGACCGCGCCGCACGGCACCTCGGCGGCGCACAGCGCGACGGTCCGGGCGGGGTCGGCGAGGTCGGCGAGCGTCGTGACGCCGCCGGGGTTGCCGGTGGGCACCGCGATCTGCAGCTGGTTGGTCGCCACGACGACGGGGTCGCCGCCGAGCGCGTCGGTCACCGTCGTCATGGTCGCGGGGCTCGCGGTGACGATCACGTCGGCGGGGGCGCCGCTGACGACCTGCGTGGCCAGGGCCGAGCTGGCGCCGAAGCTCGTCCGCACGGTCAGGCCGGGGTGCTCGGCCTCGAGCGCGCCGGCGAGGTCGGTCACGACGTCGGTGAGCGAGGCCGCGGCGAGCACCACGAGGGTCCCCTCGAGCGTCTCGTCGGGCGGCGCGGCGGTGCTCGCGCCCGGCGTCGGGGTCACGGCGCTGGGGCCGGCGTCGGGGGTTGCGGAGCCCGTCGCGGAGCAGCCCGTGAGCGCGAGGGCGGCCACGAGCAGCGCGACGGGGGCCGTGCGGAGCGTGCTGGGGGACGACGGGCCGCCCCGCAGGAGCGGGGCGTGCGGGACGGTCACCGGGTCTCCACGTGCTCGACGGCGACGTTGGTCGCCTTGACGGAGGCGACGGCCACGACACCGGGCTCGAGGCCGAGGTCGTCGGCGGCCTCGCGGCTGATGAGCGACACGAGGCGGTAGGGGCCTGCCTGGATCTCGACCTGCGCCATCACGGTGTCGCGCACGACGCGTGTGACGATCCCGCGCAGCCGGTTGCGGGTCGAGCGCTGGTCGCCGCCGGGCTCGGGCTCGGTGCCGAGCTCCTGCGCGAGCCGCGCGAGCGCGACGCCGTCGACGCCGTGGTGCCCCGTGCCGTCGCGGGTCGACGCGAGCCGTCCCGCCTCGATCCACCGGCGCACGGTGTCGTCGCTCACGCCCAGGAGGGTCGCGGCCTCGCTCACGCGGTAGGTCGGCATGCGGCAACAGTACGAGACGACGACCGCAGATGCGGCAGTGCACGCCGTCGACAACCGCATCCGCGGAGCGCGTCGTCGGCGTGGTCGTCGCGGTGCGGCCCTGCCGTGCGGACTGCCTACCCTGGACCCGTGCCCCACGACACCTCGCGCCTGCACCCTCCGGCACGCCGCGTCGTCGCCGCCGACGTCACGACCGCACGCGTCGACGTCGCCGCGCTCGCGGACGCCGTCGGGGACGACGCCGCCGGCGCCGTCGTCACGTTCGCGGGCGTCGTGCGCGACCACGACCACGGCCAGGGCGTGACGGGGCTGGAGTACGTCGCCCACCCCGACGCGGGCGCCGTCATCGCGCGGGTCGTCGCCGACGTCACGGCCCGCAGCGCCGTCGACGCCGTCGCGGTCGTGCACCGGGTCGGCACGCTCGCCGTGGGGGAGTGCGCTCTGGGCGTCGCGGTGTCGGCCGCGCACCGCCGCGAGGCGTTCGAGGCCGCCGCGCTGCTCGTCGACGAGGTCAAGGAGCACCTGCCGGTGTGGAAGCGGCAGGACCTGACCGCCGGCGGTCACGAGTGGGTCAACAGCGCCTGACGCGCGCCTCCGCCGTCGACGACGGCCGCTCAGCCGCCGGCGAAGGGCGGCAGCACGTCGACGCGCGCCGGAGTGCCCACGAGCTCGTGGCGGTCGCGGTGCAGCACCCCGTCGACCAGCAGCGCGCAGCGCGCCGCGACGGCGCCCAGAGCCGCCCCGTGGCGGGCGGCGAGCAGGTCCAGCAGCGCGCCGACGCTCGCACCGGCGGGGACCTCGACCCGCTCGGCGTCGCGCCCCGCGGCCTCGGCCGCCGCCGCGAAGTACCGCACCTCGACCGTGTGCGTCCCGGTCGCCGATCCTGTCGTGCCGTCCACCGTCGTCATCCTCCGATCGCGCTCATCGTGCGGGCCGGCTGCAGGAACGACGGGTCGTCGATGCCGTGCCCCGCGGCCTTGCCGCGCTGCGCGGCGCGCCACGCGTCCGCGACGGTCACGTCGTCCGCCCCGCCGCGCAGCAGCCCGCGCAGGTCGTCCTCCTCGCGCGCGAACAGGCAGCTGCGCACCTGCCCGTCGGCCGTCAGGCGCGTCCGGTCGCACGCGCCGCAGAACGGGCGCGTGACCGAGCCGATGACGCCGACCGTCGCTCCCACGTGCCCCCGGACCGTCCACGTCTCGGCCGGGGCCCCGCCGCGCGCGCCGTCGGGCTCGGCGACCAGGTCGTACGCGGCCGACAACGCGTCGAGGATCTCGCGCGCCGTCACGAGGTCCTCGCGCCGCCACGAGCCGTGCGGCCCCAGCGGCATCTGCTCGATGAAGCGCAGGTGGTACCCGTGCTCGAGCGCCCACGCGAGCAGCGGCACGGCCTCGTCGTCGTTGACGCCGCGCTGCAGCACCGCGTTGACCTTGACGGGCGTCAGCCCCGCGTCGACAGCGGCCGCGAGGCCCGCGAGCACGTCGCCGTGCCGGTCGCGCCGCGCGATCCGCGCGAACCGCTCCGGGTCCAGCGAGTCGAGCGACACGTTGACGCGGTCGAGCCCCGCCTCGGCCAGGGACCGCGCGCGCTTGTCGAGCCCCAGCGCATTCGTCGTCAGCGCCGTACGCACCCGGGCCCCGTCCGGCGTGCGCAGCGCGGTGGTCGCCGCCACGATGCCCTCGAGCCCGCGACGCAGCAGCGGCTCGCCGCCGGTGAACCGGACCTCGCGGATGCCCAGCCGCTCGACTCCGATGCGTACGAGACGCACCACCTCGGCGTCGGTCAGCACCGTGTCGTCCGGCGCCCACGGCAGGCCCTCGGCCGGCATGCAGTAGGTGCACCGCAGGTTGCACCGGTCGGTCAGCGACACGCGCAGGTCGGTGGCGACCCGGCCGTACCGGTCCACCAGTCCCTGCGCGCGCGGCTCCGCACCGCCCGCGGCGCTCACGGCTCGCATCCCACGATGGTACGGACCGCGCCGGCGAGTGATGGCAGGGGGCGGTCCGGGGCGGGGTGCCCCCGGCGATAGGTTGGGCGCATGGTCGACGTCCCTCCCGCGCGGGCCGACCTGGCTCCGCGCGTCGTCCGTTCGCTCGACGAGCACGCCGCGGCCGTGCTGGCGCTGGCCGGGTCGCTGCCCGTCGTCACCGTGCCGCTCGCGCAGGCGGCGGGCCGCGCGCTCGCGGCCGACGTGCGCAGCGGCGTCGACCTGCCGCCGTGGGACTCCTCGGCGATGGACGGGTACGCGGTGCGCACCGCCGACCTGCGATCGGGGGTCGTGCTCGACGTCGTCGACGACGTGCCCGCCGGCGACACGCGCGAGGTGACCGTCCCGGACGGTGCGGTCGCGCGGATCATGACCGGGGCGCCCGTTCCGACCGGCGCCGACGCGGTGCTGCCGGTCGAGCTCACCGACGGCGGCACCGACCGCGTCCGGGTGGGTGACGTGGTCGCCGCGGGGGCGCACGTGCGGCGCCGCGGCGAGGACGTGCGCGCGGGCGACGTCGTGCTGCGGGCGGGCGACGTGCTCGGTGC
>JAEYNO010000206.1 GCA_023412515.1 Actinomycetes bacterium | reverse complement strand
GCCCAGCGCTCCCGGTCGGACAGGACGTCGCGCCGGGTGCGCAGGGCCGCGGGCAGCCGGGCGAGGAGCCCGTCGGTCACGCGGTGGCGGGTGCCTCGGGCGCCGCGTCCGCCGCCTTCGGCTGCTTCGGCTTCGCGTCGACGCCCGTCTCGCGCCGCTGCTCGACCGAGATCGGCGCGGGCGCACCCGTCAGCGGGTCGTAGCCGCCGCCCGACTTGGGGAACGCGATGACCTCGCGGATGGACTCCGAGCGCGTCAGCAGGGCCGTGATGCGGTCCCAGCCGAACGCGATCCCGCCGTGCGGCGGCGCGCCGAACTGGAACGCGTCGAGCAGGAAGCCGAACTTCTCCTGGGCCTCCTCGGGGCCGATGCCCATGACCTCGAACACGCGCTGCTGCACGTCGCGGCGGTGGATACGGATCGAGCCGCCACCGATCTCGTTGCCGTTGCAGACGATGTCGTACGCGTACGCGAGCGCGGCCCCCGGGTCCTCCTCGAAGCGGTCGACCCACTCGGGGGTCGGCGACGTGAACGCGTGGTGCACGGCGGTCCACGCGCCGCCGCCGACCGCGACGTCGTCGTCCTCGCCCGTCGGCTTGAACAGCGGGGCGTCGACGACCCACACGAACGACCACGCGTCGTCGTCGATCAGTCCGCCGCGGCGGCCGATCTCCAGGCGAGCGGCGCCCAGCAGCGCGCGGGCCTCCGTCGCCTTCCCGGCGGCGAAGAACACCGCGTCGCCGGGCTGCGCGCCGACGGCGGCCGCGAGGCCGGCCCGCTCGGCGTCGGTGATGTTCTTGGCGACCGGGCCGCCCAGCTCGCCGTCCTCGCCCACCGTGACGTAGGCCAGGCCCTTGGCGCCGCGCTGCTTGGCCCACTCCTGCCACGCGTCGAACCCGCGGCGCGGCGTGCTCGCGCCGCCCGGCTGCACGACGGCGCCGACGTACGGCGCCTGGAACACCCGGAACGGCGTGTCGGCGAAGTACGACGTGAGGTCGGTCAGCTCGAGGCCGAACCGCAGGTCGGGCTTGTCGGTGCCGTACCGCTCCATCGCGTCGGCGTAGGTCATGCGCGGGATCGGCGTGGTGATCTCGTGGCCGATGAGCCGCCAGAGGGCCGTGAGGATCGCCTCGGCGAGCTCGATGACGTCGTCCTGGTCGACGAAGCTGGCCTCGACGTCGAGCTGCGTGAACTCGGGCTGCCGGTCGGCGCGGAAGTCCTCGTCGCGGTAGCAGCGCGCGATCTGGTAGTACCGCTCGAGGCCCGCGACCATGAGCAGCTGCTTGAACAGCTGCGGCGACTGCGGGAGCGCGTACCAGGAGCCCGGTGCGAGGCGCGCGGGCACGACGAAGTCGCGCGCGCCTTCCGGGGTCGACCGCGTGAGCGTCGGGGTCTCGACCTCGACGAAGCCGCGGTCGTCGAGCACGCGGCGCGCGGCCTGGCTCACCTGGGCGCGCAGGCGCAGCGCGTGCGCGGGACCCTGGCGGCGCAGGTCGAGGTAGCGGTAGCGCAGGCGCGCCTCCTCGCCGACCGGCTCGTCGACCGACGCGGACACCTGGAAGGGCAGCGGCGCGGACTCGTTGAGCACGACGACCTCGTGCGCGGCGACCTCGATCTCACCCGTCGCGAGGTGGGGGTTCTCGTTGCCCTCGGGGCGTCGCCCGACCTCGCCGGTGACCTGCAGCACGTACTCGGCGCGCAGACCGTGCGCGACCGCCTCGTCGCGGATGACGACCTGGGCGATGCCCGACGCGTCCCGCAGGTCGACGAACGCCACGCCGCCGTGATCGCGCCGCCGGTCCACCCAACCCGTGAGGGTGACGGTGGTGCCGATGTGCTCGGCTCGCAGCGAGCCGGCGGTGTGGGTGCGCAGCACGGGAGAAGGTCCTTCGGGTCGGGTGCACGACGCCCGGTCGGGCGTCCGGACGATCCTAGTCGCGCCGAGCGGTCGCGGGCCGCACCGGTTCCCTCGACACCGGCGCGGGCCGGCGGCGCACCGACGCCGTCAGAAGAGCGTCGGCGCGGGGGTCGCCGCCGCGACGCGGTCGGGCTCCCCCGCCCCACCGGCTCGCGCGCGCCACGCCCGACGGTCCTCGGCCGCCCCGAAGCCGTGGCGCGCGAGGTGCGGCGCCACGCGCGCGTCGAGCCAGCGCTGGTAGTCGCGCGGGACGTACGCGCCGTCGCCGTACAGCCGCCGGTACCGCGGCAGCAGAGCCGGCCGGTGGGTGCGCAGCCAGTCCCCCATGACGGCCTTCACCGCACCGCGCAGGTGCAGCGCGAGCACGGTCACGGACGTCGCGCCGGCGTCGCGGACGGCGCGCAGCAGCGCGTCGAGGTGCGCGACGAGGGTACGCATCAGCGGCAGCGGGTACCGCTCGGGATTGAAGTCGAGCTGCAACTGCAGCCGGCCACCGGATTCGAGCGCGCTCAGCACGAGGTCGAACTTGCTGGGCAGCGTCGTCGGGCCGGCCATCTCCGCCACGTCGAGGCCGGGAAGTTGCTCGCCGTCGGTACCACCGATGACGTTGAGGATCACCTCGAACAGCGGGGAACGGCGTGGATCGCGGGTGATGTCGAGCTGTTCCACGAGGACGTCGAGCGGCGCGTCCGAGTGCGCGTACCCGTCCAGGCTGACCTGGCATAGCCGGGTGAGCAGCTCGGCGAAGGTGGG
>JAEYNO010000174.1 GCA_023412515.1 Actinomycetes bacterium | reverse complement strand
CCGACGCGCCAGCGTGAGCCTCCGTCGACCGAGGAGACGGTGAAGGGTTGGCCGCGCGCGTCGAGCACCTCGCCGAGCGTGAGCGGGCGGATCGCCGGGGCCGAGCGCGGCTCGCCGCTCGCCGTCGAGGACCACGGCCGCTGCTGCGCGCCGTCGGCGCTCACGAAGAGCACGAAGTAGTCGCTCGGCAGGGACTCGGTCTCGGTGCGGCTCAGCGGGAGGCCTCCGAGGAGCTCGCGCGAGGCGACCTGGGCGAGCGGCTCGACGACCTTCTCGAGCTGGGAGTCGACCTCCTGCACGAGAGAGCGCGAGAGGAGGGCCCAGGCGGTTCCTCCCGAGACGGCCAGGCCGATCACGAGCACGACGACGACGACGGTCGCCAGGCGGACCTGCAGGGAGGCGAAGTGGCGCCGGACGGCGATCACGGCTTCGCCGAGCGCAGCACGTAGCCGATGCCGCGCTTGGTGTGGATGAGCGGCTCGGGCTTGGTGCCGTCCGGCCCCGCGGCGTCGATCTTGCGGCGCAGGTAGGAGATGTAGGACTCGACGATCGCGGTCTCCCCGCCCCAGCCGTACTCCCACACGTGGTCGAGGATCTGCGACTTGGACAGCACGCGGCCCGCGTTGACCATGAGGTAGCGCAGCAGCTTGAACTCGGTGGGGGACAGCTCGACCTCCTGGCCCGCGCGGCGCACCTCGTGGGTGTCGTCGTCGAGCTCGAGGTCCGCGTACCGCAGGATGTTGGACGCTGCGCCGTCGTCGGGCTGCGTGCGGCGCAGGATCGCGCGGATCCGCGCCACGACCTCCTCGAGGCTGAACGGCTTCGTGACGTAGTCGTCCCCGCCGACGGTCAGCCCCTGCACCTTGTCGGCGGTGTCGTCGCGCGCGGTGAGGAACAGGACCGGCACGTGCTGGCCCTTCTCGCGCAGGCGGCGCGTCACGGCGAACCCGTCCATGTCGGGCAGCATGACGTCGAGCACCACGAGGTCGGGCTCGGTGTCGCGCGCGAGGCGCAGCGCCGACGCGCCGTCGGCGGCCGCGTGCACCTCGAAGCCCGCGAACCGCAACGACGTCGCGAGCAGCTCGCGGATGTTCGGCTCGTCGTCGACGACGAGCAGCCGGGCCTCGGGCTCAGCGGACGCTGTCATGGTCCCATCGTGCGCCCGGAACCTGAGCGCCGCCTGGGAACCGGCTGCACGTGCGTGTCGCGACTCGTCGAGGTGGCCGGCTCGCGGGGCCGGGGACGACGACGGGGCCCCGACCGGTGGTCGGGGCCCCGTCGTGGCGCGACGTCAGCGCGCGGCGAGCCGGCGGCGCAGCGCGAGCAGGCCCACGCCGGAGACGAGCGCGAGCGCGGTCAGGAGCGCCATCTCGGGTCCGGTGCCGGTCACGGCCAGCGCGGTCGCCGCGGGTGCGGCCGGGGCTGCCGCGGCCGCGGGTGCGGCGGCCGCGGGTGCGGCGGCGGGGACGGTGACCGCGATCTGCGCCCAGCGCTGCGAGGTGCCGCCGGTGGCGACGACGTGGTGCGCGCCGCTCGCCACGTCGGCCGGGACGGTCGCGACGA
Source organism: Actinomycetes bacterium (assembly GCA_023412515.1). Taxonomy (GTDB): domain Bacteria; phylum Actinomycetota; class Actinomycetes; order Actinomycetales; family Cellulomonadaceae; genus Cellulomonas. The sequence continues at coordinate 2,494 of JAEYNO010000174.1, read as the reverse complement.
GCGTGGCGACACCGGAGGCGTCGGCGACGGCCGTGCCGAGCAGCACGGGCTCGGAGTGCAGGTAGAACGCGACGGTCTCACCGGGCTCGAAGTCCCGCGCGACCAGGGTGATCTGCCCGTTGGCGGGCACGGTGGTGGTCGACCCGGCCAGCTGCGCGTCGGGCAGGGTCGAGGCGCGGGCAGGCTCGCCGGCGACGGTCACGGTGAAGGCCTGTCCCCAGCCGGCCACGTGCTCGTCACCGAGGGTGCCGATGAGCAGCTCGTGCGTGCCCGGTGCGAGGACGGGCAGGGTGAGCACGAGGTCGCCGGTGGCGGGGATCGGTGTGGTGAGCAGCACGTCGCCGGCGCCCGAGGTGCGGACGACGACGTCGCCGCTCGGGCGCTGGTGGGTCGGCAGGGTGACCGTCAGGCGCGCGGGCGTCCCGACCGTCGTCGTGACCGTCGTCGGCACCGAGACGACCGGCACGACCGGCGTCACGGGCGCGGCCTGGACCGTGAGCGCGTGCTCGGTCGAGTCCGCCTCCCGGTAGACGCCCTGGGTGGACGAGCCGGAGTAGTGCGCGAGGACCGTGTACGTGCCCGCGGGGAGCGCGGGGGTCGTGACCTTCGCGCTGCCGCCGGCGAGCACGCCCGTGGTCGAGTGCACGAGCTGACGGTCGGCGTCGAGGACGATGAGCTGCACGCCGCCCTCGGGGACGACGCCGTCCGACGTCGACCCCGCGACGGAGACCGTGGCGGTCAGCGGACCCGCCTGGATGCTCGTCGGCGCCGCGACCGTGACGACCGGGGCCGGGTGGGCCTGCTCGGCCGGGTCGACGACGAGCGTGGCGCGCGCCGAGGACCGGCCGGAGAAGCTCTTGTCGCCCTGGTAGACCGCGACGACGTCCGGGTACGTGCCCGCCGCCAGCTCGACCGCCAGCGTCGCGACGCCACCGGGGCTGAGCTCGGCGGTGCCCAGGCGGGCGCCCTCGCTCCAGCGGAAGTCGACCTGTCCGGTCGGCATCGGCTGGTCGGGCGTCACGTCGATCCGCGCCGTCAGCGTCACCGTGCCCTCGACCGGGTGCGACGGCAGCGACAGCACGACGGTCGGGGAGTGCTTGACGTAGAACGTCGAGGTCTGCGACGTCGATCCCGTCACGTCGTCGCCCGTGAACGTGGCGGTCAGCGTGTGCGCGCCGGGCGCGAAGGTCCCGGCGGGCACGGTCAGTGCCGCGGACCCTCGGTCCAGCGCCACGGGCCCGCCCCACGGCGAGCCGTCGACGGCGAACTGGACGGTGCCGACGAGCGTGACGTCCAGGTCCACCGACACGGTCGCGCGCAGCTCGGTCTGACCGGAGGACTCGACGCGGTCCGGCGTCGCCGAGACGGTCGTGGTCGTCGTGGCGACCACGGGCGGTGCGGTGTCGCCCACCGTGAAGTGGACGCGCTTGTGGGCCACGTCGGACCAGACCTTGTCGGTCTGGGTCCGGCAGGTGACGTCGACGTACTGCTCGCCGGCGGACCAGAACGTGGTCGAGATGGCGTAGTCCTTCAGGTCGCCGTGGACGTCGCCCACGTGCGTCCCGAGGCCGTTGCCCCCCGAGGAGACCCACAGGATCGTGTTCCACTCGACGTCGGGGATCACCGGGCAGGTCGCGACGAACGAGACCTGCTCGCCGACCTCGAGCGTGCTGGGCACGGTGCTGATCAGGGGGTAGTCGGGGACGGCCGACGCCGGGGCGGTGGCTCCGACGAGCACCGCGCCGGCGGCGAGCGTCGGGAGGAGCGTGCGTGCGGCGACGCGGTGCCAGGCGCGGTGCGCGGGGCGGTGCATGGTGTGGGTCGTCACGGGGATCCTCTCGGCACCGGGCTGCGGTGCTCCTTCTCGACGTGCTCGCGCGCGGGTGCGGCACCCGTCGTTCGGCCCTCGCGCGTCGTTGCTGAGACGTGGACGGGGCGAAAATCCCGATCGGGGGCGCACAGGGGTGGTAGCACCTGTCCCGCGTCACCTGGACATCTGCTGGGAGTTGTCTGAAGGTGGGCGTGCGCGAACCGCGACGAACCGGGCAGATCCCGATCGTGATGGACATGTGACCTGGAACTTCGGTGGTACGCGGGCGCGCGGCTACCGTGGAAGCGTGACCCTCGACCTCGACGACCGCGTGCTGCCCGGCGACGCCTGCGGCACCGCGCCCCGCGTGACCGTCGTGCAGAGCTCTCCCGACGTCGGCCTCGACCGCTTCGCGCAGTGGCTGACCGGTGTGGACCTGCAGCTCGTCCGTGCCGACCTCGGCGACGCGCTGCCCGGCCCCACCGAGGTGGGCGACGGCCTGCTCGTGCTGGGTGGCCAGATGTCCGCCCACGACGACGCCGTGGCCCCGTGGCTGCGCCCGCTGCGCGACCTGCTCGCCGTCGTCAGCGCGACCGACGTCCCCGCGCTCGGCATCTGCCTCGGCGCTCAGCTGCTCGCGGTCGCGCGCGGCGGGCGCGTCGAGGTCGCGGCGCCCCCCGGGCG
>JAEYNO010000147.1 GCA_023412515.1 Actinomycetes bacterium | reverse complement strand
CTCCTACGCGGGCCCGCGGCGCCTGGAGGACCGGTTCGCCGAGGTGGTCGAGGCCCACCGCGACCGGTGCGCGCTCATCGCGGCCGACGGCGCGCGGACCACGTACGGCGAGCTGGCCGAGCGCGTGTCGGCGCGTGCCGACCTGCTGCGGGCGACCGGCAGCCCGGCCGTCGTGGTGCGCCGCGAGCGGGGGGTCGAGCGGGTCGTGTCCCTGCTGGCCGCAGCCCGGGCCGGTCGCATCCACGTGCCGCTGGACCCGTCGGCGCCCCGTGCGCGCCTGGACGCGGTGCTCACGGCGCTCGCCCACGTGCTCGGCCCGGAGCCCGTCACGCTCGACACCGACGCGCCCGACCTGGCGCGCGACGAGCCGCGCGTGGTCCTGCTCGACGACGTCGACCCCGCGGCCCCCGTGCCGGGCCCGTCGCGCGGAGCGCCGCCGCGCGACGAGGCGTACGTGCTGTTCACGTCGGGCACGACGGGCGCGCCGAAGGCCGTGCCGATCCGGCACACGCAGGTGCTCGCGTTCATCGAGGGCTTCGCCGAGGCCCACGGCGTGCTGCCGACCGACGTGTGGTGCCAGTTCCACGCGAGCGTGTTCGACTTCAGCGTCATCGAGGTGTTCGGCGCGCTCCTGACCGGCGGCGCGCTGTTCGTGCCCGACGACGCGCAGGTCCTCGACCCGGCGCGCCTGCTGGCCGCCGCGCGCGAGCACGGCGTCACGGTCCTCACGCACACGCCGTCCGCGCTGCGCAGGTGGCGCGCGCACCACGCGCCGGGCGTCGCGACGGACTACGCGTGGCGGCTGCTCCTGCTGGGGGCCGAGGAGCTGCGGCCCGACGACCTCGCCGTGTGGCGCGAGCTGTTCGGCACGCGCGTCGCGATGCACAACCTGTACGGCCCGACCGAGGCCACGGTCGCCGCGACGTCGCAGCGCTTCTCGCTCGACGACCCCGGCACGCTGGTGCGTGACGACGAGAGCGTCATCGGGCCGCCCCTGCCGGGCGTCGGCGTCATGGTCCTCGACCGGCACGGCGACCCGTGCCCGGTCGGCGTCGAGGGCGAGCTCGCGATCCACGGCCTCGGCGTCGGTGACGGCTACCTGCCCGGCACGGTGTCGACCACCACCCGGTTCGACGACTCGGCCTGGTGCCGCGGACGCGTGTACGTCACGGGTGACACCGGGCGGCTGCACCCCGACGGGGTCGTGACGTACACCGGTCGCAAGGACCAGCAGGTCCAGGTGCGCGGCCACCGCATCGAGCTCGACGAGGTCCGCCACGCGCTGCGCGGGTGCCCGGGCGTCACGGCCGCGCTGGTCACGACCTGGCGCGCGCCCGACGGCGAGGAGAACCTCGTGGCCTTCGCGGAAGGACGCCGCCTCGACGCCGGCGCGCTCCGTGCCGCGCTGCGCGACCGGCTGCCCGCCTACATGGTGCCGACCACGGTGACCGCGTGCGAGGAGCTGCCCCTGACGTCGTCGGGCAAGGTCGACCGCGCACGGCTGCTGGCCCGGCTGGCCGAGCAGGAGGCCGTGCGCCCGGCACCCGTGGCGGCGGACGACGTCGCCGGGCGGATCGCCGCCGTGATGGCCGACGTCATCGGCGCGGGCCCGGTCGCGGCCGACGCGTCCTTCATGGACGCGGGCGGCACGAGCATGAACCTGCTCGAGGCGCACGAGCGCCTCGTGCACGAGCTGGACTGGCCCGACCTGGACCTGGTGGACCTGTTCGCCCACGGGTCCGCGCGTCGCCTCGCCGAGGAGTACCGGCGCCTGCACCCCACCGCCCCGACCCTCCTGGAGGCACGGCCGTGACCGAGCTGCTGACCCGCACACCGCCGCGCCCCGCGGCCCCCCGCCCGGCGCGGGACGAGATCGCCGTCGTCGGCATGGCCGGGCGCTTCCCCGGCGCGGCCGACGTCGACGAGCTGTGGCACCTCCTGCGCGAGGGCCGCAGCGGGATCCGGGACCTGCCCCCCGACCTCACCCACCCCGACGGCTGGGTGTTCCGCGACGCCTCGCTGCCGGACGTCGACCGCTTCGACGCCGCGTTCTTCGGGCTGTCGGACCGCGACGCGCTGCTCATGGACCCGCAGCAGCGCGCGTTCCTCGACGTGGTCTGGCGCGCGCTGGAGGACGCCGGGCACGACGGCGACGCGGGCGACCCGGGCGTGCGGATCGGCGTCTTCGGCGCGACGTCCGCGAGCACCTACCTGCTCGGGCCGCTGCGCGACGCCGGGCTGTGGGACCCGGCCGTCGTGGACTACCCCGCGATCATCGGCAACGACAAGGACTTCCTCGCCGGCCGCGTGAGCTACCAGCTGGGCCTGTCGGGACCGGCGATGACGATCCAGACGGCGTGCTCGTCGTCCCTCACGGCCGTGCACGTCGCACGCGCGTCGCTGCTGCGCGGCGAGTGCGACCTCGCGGTCGTCGGCGGCGTGTCCATCGACGCGACGAGCCGCGGCGGGTACCGGTACCGCTCGGGCGGCATCATGTCGCCCGACGGGCACTGCCGGCCGTTCGACGCGGCCGCGCACGGCACGGTGCGCGGCGAGGGCGCGGCGGCCGTCGTCCTGCGCCGGCACCGTGACGCGGTGGCGGCGGGCGACCGCGTCCGGGCCGTCGTGGTCGGGTCGGCGGTCAACAACGACGGCGACGTCAAGGCCGGCTTCACCGCGCCGGGCGTGCGCGGTCAGGCGCAGGTCGTCGCGGCCGCGCTCGCGGAGGCGGGCCTGCGGGCGCGCGACCTGGGCTACGTCGAGGCGCACGGCACGGGGACGCCCATCGGGGACCCGATCGAGCTCGCCGCGCTCGCGCAGGGGCACCGGGCCAGCGGCGGTCTGCCGGACGGGTGCTACCTCGGGTCGACGAAGGCGAACCTCGGGCACCTCGACGCGGCCGCGGGCATCACGGGCCTCATCAAGACCGTGCTGGTCCTCGACCACCAGGTCGTGCCGCCGCAGGCCGAGTTCGAGCGTCCGAGCCCGTACCTCGCCGGCCTCGCACCGCACTACCGCGTGACGCCGGTGCTGCGGGAGCTGCACGGCGGGCTGCGGCACGCGGCCGTCAGCTCGTTCGGGCTCGGCGGCTCGAACGCGCACGTCGTGCTCGCGGCGGCGCCGCGGCCGGTCCGCGACCAGGACCTCGACGTGCCCCGGCCCTTCCTCGTGAGCGCGCGCGACGAGGCCGCGCTGCGCCGTCGGCTCGCGGAGCTCGCCGAGGC
>JAEYNO010000129.1 GCA_023412515.1 Actinomycetes bacterium | reverse complement strand
GCCCAGCACCGCGACCTCGTGCCCCGCGCGCACCGCGGCGTGCACCGTGACGGCGCGGTACGCGGTCGCGAACCGGCAGCCCAGGGCCGCCGCGGCCACGGGCGACAGGCCGTCCGGCACGCGCACGAGGTTGGCGTCGGCGTGGTCGAGCGCGACGAGCTCCGCGAACGAGCCCCACCGCGTGAACCCCGGCTGCGTCTGGTGCGGGCACACCTGCTGGTCGCCCGCGCGGCACGTCGCGCACGCGCCGCACGCCATGACGAACGGCACGGTCACGACGTCGCCCGCGCGCCAGCCGCGCACGTCCGGCCCGACCTCGACGACCGTGCCCGCGAGCTCGTGCCCCGGCACGTGCGGCAGCCGCACGTCGTCGTCGTGGCCCTGCCACGCGTGCCAGTCGGACCGGCACACACCCGTCGCGGCGACGCGGACCACCACGCCGTCGGGCGGGCACACCGGGTCCGGGACGTCACGGACCTGCGGGAGCACCCCGAACTCGTCGACCACCAGCGCGCGCACGGGCCCCATCCTGCCCCGCGCGACGTCGGACGCACCGGGGCCGAGCCGACGCACGGCGCGTCGGCCCGGCCCCGGCTCACGACCTCGGCCCTCAGGACGCGAGGAACTCCAGCAGCGCGGCCGTGACCTCCTGCGCGTGCGTCCACAGCAGGCCGTGCGGCGCACCCTCGACCTCGACGTACGTGGCCTGCGGCAGCAGCGCGTGGAACGGCCGGCCGGTGGCATCGATCGGCAGGATCCGGTCCCCCGTGCCGTGCAGGATCAGCGTCGGCACGTCGATCGCCGCGATGTCCGCGCGCAGGTCGGTGTGCCACGTCGGCACGACCTCCCACGCGGCCCACGGCGCGGCGCCCGCGGCGACCTGCCACGAGCCGCGCACCGCGGCCTCGCTGATGCGCGAGCCGAGGTTCTCGTCGAGGTTGTAGAAGTTCTGGAAGAACTCGTCGTACCAGGCGAACCGGTCGCGCTGCGCGTTCGCCGCGATCTCGTCGAACGCGCTCTGCGGCAGACCGTGCGGGGTCTCGTCGGTCTGCAGCAGGAACGGCTCGATCGACGCGAGGAACGCGGCCTTCGCGACGCGACCCGAGCCGCGCGTGCCCAGGTAGCGGCCGACCTCGCCCGTGCCCATCGAGAACCCGACGAGCACGACGTCGCGCAGGTCGAGGGTCGTCAGCACCGCGTCGAGGTCCGCGGTGAACGTGTCGTAGTCGTAGCCCTGCGTTGCCTTGGTGGACCGGCCGAACCCGCGCCGGTCGTAGGTGATGACGCGGTACCCGGCGTCGAGCAGCGCGACGGTCTGCTTCTCCCACGAGTGCCCGTCGAGCGGGTAGCCGTGGATGAGCACCACGGGCTGCCCGCTGCCGTGGTCCTCGTAGTAGAGCTCGACGGTCTGGTCGGTGGCGGTGCTGGTGACGTACGGCATGCCCCTTGCCTTCCTTCGTCGCGGCGCCCGGCGGTCGCGGGCGCTCCGGGCCCGGCGTGCACCGGGCACCGGGCACCGAGTGCATCGTGCAGCACCCGCGGTGCGGCCGCCCGGCGTCGTCGGCGCGGCGCGGCCGCACGGCGTCGTCGGCGCGGCGAGCCACCCGGCGTCGAGCAGGACGCCGTGCGCGTCGTCAGGGCGCGACGGCCGGGTCCTGCGCGGGCCGCCACGGCCCGACCCGCACGGTCGCCCCGGCGAGCACGTCGAGCGGCGTCTGTAGCGCCAGGTCGACGTCGGGGCCGCCCGGCACCGGGCGGACCGTGACCCGCACCGCGACGTCGGGGTCGTTCGTCGTCGACATGGCACCCCACCGGACCTGCGCGTCCACCGCGTCGCCCGGTGCGAGGACCGTGGTCGGCGGCGCGTCGGGCGCGACCACGTCGACGAGCTGCGTCAGGTCGGGCGTGGGCGTGCCGGACGCGCGCGTGAACGCGAGCGCCGGGACCCCCGCGAGCGCGCACGGCGCCGCGGCCGCGTTCGTCGCGCGCAGGAACAGGAATCGCGACCCGGCGGCCGCGTCGGTGCCCGCGACCTCGACGGTCAGCGCGTCACCCACGCAGGCCGCGACGCCGTCGACCGCCGTGCCGGGCGTCGGCGGCGGCACGGGTGCGACGCCGCCCGACCCGACCGTGCCGGGCACGCCCACGTCGCCCGCGCGCACGTCGTAGGTGACCGGCTCGCCCGGCTGCACCAGGGCGTCGAGGCGCCGCGCGACCTCGCTGCGGTACGCGTCCGCGCGGGTCTCGACGACGAGCGACGGCGAGGCGGGCGCCCCGCCCGTGAGCACCGCGCGGTACACGCCCTCCCAGCCCGCGACGTCGACGGCCAGCGCGACCGCGTCGTCGCCCGGCCACGCGCCCGCGTGCACCTGCCGCACCTCGACCCACGGGTGGTCGGCGCCGACGGTCGTCGGCGGCAGGTCCACCGCGTCGACCGCGCGCACCGCGCCGGCCACCTGGTCGCCGGAGGTGACCACGACGTTCGCGGAGTCGGGGCCGACCCACACCGACGTCGCGCCCGACCCGGCGAGCACCGCGGCCGCGGCGGTGGCGCTCGCCCCGTCGTCCCCGGGCGTCAGCGCCACCTCGAGCGTGCGCTGCGTGCTGTGCACGCCGAGCCACCACGCCCACGGCGCAGCGGGGTCGGCCGCCGCGAGCACGGCCGTCGCGAGGTCCGGCACCTCGGACACCTGCGCGACCCCGGCGTCGACGCCCAGCTGCCACCGGGCGGGGTCCGCGCCGGGGTCGGTGCCGTCGACGTCGTCCGGGCCGGTGAACCGGCACGTGACCGCGAGCTCGTCCGTCGCCCCCGCGAGCGCGTCCCGCACCTCCCGCGCG
>JAEYNO010000090.1 GCA_023412515.1 Actinomycetes bacterium | reverse complement strand
GGGGACCGCAGGGCCCCGGAACGCCCGTCGGTGCCGCACCGGCCGCTCCCGCCGTGCCCGGCCGCCCGCGGCGGACGGTCAGCGCGGTGGTCGCGGCGGTGCTCGCGGCGGCGGCGCTGCTGGTGGGGCTCGTGGTGGGCGGCGGGGGAGTCGCCCTCGCCACGTTCGTGCACGACGGCGTGGGGTCCCACCGCGGCCCCGGCGCGTTCGCGGACGCCCGTGACCACGACGGCGACGGCGACGGCGGGCTGCGGGGCGGCGGGGAGGGGCCCGGCCGGACGCTGCCCCGCGGTTCCGACGACGGGCCGTCCGCGCCGCGTGACGCGCGGCCCGGTGGCGCGGGTGACGACGCGCAGGACGGTGTGCAGCCCGGCGGTCAGGGTGGCGGGCAGGGCGACGGCGGCTCGTCCGACGGCTCCTGACCGAGCGCGCCCCACGCACGCGGGAGCCCCGCACCGGAGACCGGTGCGGGGCTCCCGCCCGTGCGACGCCGCGAAGGGCGCGCCGGACCGTGGGCCCGGGGCTACTCGCTGCGCTCGACGACGCGGACGCCGTGCGCCTGGCCGTGCCGGTGGAGCGTCTGCGAGAAGGCGGTGTAGTCGTCCGTCGCGACGAGGCGGAAGGGCACGACGAGCTTGGCGCCCTTGACGGTCGCCGCGCTCGCCCCTGCCGCGGCGAGCCGGGACCGCAGCAGCGCCGGGTCGCGCGCCTCCAGCTCGACGCGCCCGGTCAGGCCCTCGGCGTTCTGCGCCGTCGCCGCGACCCGCTGGCCGACCTCGATGTTCCCCCGGGCGTGGGTGTCCGCCTGCTTCTTCGCCCGCAGCACCACGATCACCCGGGACAGCTCGTCCCACGCCAGCGCGGCGCCGTCGCGCGTATGCAGCCCGTCCGGCCCGGCCGTGACGAACGGCGGCCTCGTCGCCTCCCCGGTGGCGGTCGCCACGCGCCGGCCGCGGAGCACCACGAACAGCAGGAACAGGACCCCGACGGCGAGCATGAACCACCCGGCGCCGGGCCCACCGGCGGGACCGCGGAACGCCAGCGCCGCCACCGCGAACGCGCCGAGGCCGATCGCGGCGAACAGCACCAGCATGCCGAGGTTCCGGCTCCGGTAGGTCGCCGCCTGCCGTGCGCTGGCCGCGAGGGCGGCGCCGTCGGTGGGGGTGCCGGGGGAGGGGGTGCCGGGGGAGGGTGTGAGGTCGTCTCCGGTCGCCATGGCCCGATGGTAGGGAGGCTCGTCACTGCGCGACAGGGGTGCTCCATCACGCGGGACGCGACCGCGGAGCCGGCCCTGGCGGTCCGCGCCCCCGCGCCCGCGGGAATCACGGAGACGGCCCGGTGGTTGTGACGTAGGCTTGACCTCGTCGGACGCGCCCCCGGGTACGTGCGGCGACTGCTTGACAACTGAACACACCCATGGGGGTGATCGGTTTCGACGGTGATCGTCGAACCAGGTGAAGCGGGTCGAGGATGCACGGTTATCTCGTAAACGCTCCGTGCAACTCATAGGTGCCGATTCCAAGCGCACCGACTTCGCCCTCGCCGCCTGAGCGAGCCTCGAAGTCCGTCGGCCTAGACATGCTCTCGGTCTAGTTCCCGGCGTCATCTAGAGAGCCACTGCTGTCCGTCCTCGTCGGTGGGGCGGGCGGGACTCTTAGCCGACTGAGCCCGTCCACGTCTTGTCCGCGTGATCGTGGGGGCTGAGAAAATCTGCTGCGGACTGCACCCGGAGAAGCCCTGGTCCCACGTCATCGGACGCGGGTTCGATTCCCGCCACCTCCACCATGAGGTGTTTGCAGGCTGCGTGCGATGTCTTTGCACATCGTGTGTCGCGGCTGCAAGCAGCGAATGACGAACGGCCCTGCACCCTCGACGGGTGCAGGGCCGTTCGCATGCTCACGCCGGTCGCCTGCGGTGGCAGGCCGGGTTCGTCTGCTCCACGGACGGCGTCAGGCGCACAGGGGGCGGTCGACCTCTGAGGCGAGTCGAGGCGACGTCGTCACCCCACGTGACGGCGTGATCGCCGTGCTCGCGGACGTGGCGGGTCGGAGGCGGGTCCTTCGCTCACGGGATCAGGCGCCCCCGGGCGGCACCAGCCAGTGTTCACCGACGGACCAGCCGAGCAGCCGTCGTCCCGTGCCACCCTCGGCGACGCCGAGCTCGTCGAAGCGGCCGCCGGCGAGCACGTGCGACAGGCCGTCGACGACCGGCCGCAGCTGCGAGGCGTTGCCGGTGGTCGTCGCGTCGTGGAGCCGTCGCACCGCCGAGGCCTGGGACGGCTCGTCGCAGAAGCTCAGGAGGTAGATCGCCTGGCGCCACCCGTAGGCGATGTTCTTGACGGCCTGCAGCGCGGCGTGGTGCTGGTCCGGGAGGTGCGCGTGTGCGCGGAGCATCCAGGAGAAGACCCGCTCGGCCAGCTCGGCGGCACGTTCGCGAAGCGTCGGCTCCAGGTCGAGCCCGAAGGTCAGGACCGCGAGGTTGTGGGTCGTCAGGATCTGGCTCTGCTCGAGCACTGCCCCGTTCGCCGCCACGCTCCACGAGCGTCCGACGGCGCCGGCCTCGCGTGCCCGCGTGCGGCACAGCGTGGCGAAGTCGTCAGCCGTCTCCTTGCCCCAGCGCCTGCGAGCCTTCCGCGCCCAGCCGCTCGGCGAAGGAGCAGGCTCCCAGGTCTCCGGGCCCGGCAGGTCGTAGTAGCGGGCGTAGAGCGATCCCTGCAGGCCCTCGCTCGCCGCGCGGGCAGCGGTCCGCCACTTCGTCGTGAAGGTCCCCATGAAGATGTCCGCTGCGACCTCGTCGACCAGTGCAAGGCGCACGTCGGCCACGCTTGCGAGCGCGCCGAGCTCACGCACCAGCGGGTTGGGCAGGATCGTCTCCGGGAACGAGTCCAGCGCGAGCAGGACTGATCTGGTCAGGGCCTGCCGAGCGGGTCTCGACGAGCTGCTGCGCTCGCGGAAGCCAGACACCGCGACGATCCACGGCAGCTCGTCAAAGCTCACCTGGTGCTCGAGGTCCAGCAGCAGCAGGCTGCGCCGACGCCGGAACGCCGCGTAGGTGCGCGCATGCAGACCTGCGAGCACCGGGTCGGCGATGCCCGCCGACACGTACGGAGCCGTCACCTGAGGCAGGACCGTGGCGAGCACCTCACCGGAGCCGATGACCCCGCGGGCGATGAGCTCCTCGACGGGCGCCTCGAGGGCACGGCTGACCTTCCGCACCACGGAGGGCGGCACAGGTGCATCTTCCGCGAGCGCCGGCTCCTCCGCACGGGAGATGGCCGCGACGACCCGATCAAGGTCGGGCAGGCCGCTCTCGGCCGGGAACTGGTCGAGTCGGTTCGCCACGAGGTGCGCCAGAGCGGCGTGCGTCGGCCGAGCCGCAACCACGGCCTGCACCGCACGCAGCGCCGCGCGCGCCTCACTGCCCGGTGCGCCGTGCCGGGTGATCGTGTTGGCCAACGCCCGACGAACCCAACCCACGTCGCGGCCGGAGAGGCCGGCGCCGTCGTCCCCGGCCGCCGCGAGCGCGCGACGGAGCCTGCTGAAGTTGCTCTTGGAGTGCTGGTGCCGGCTCGACACCGTGGCCCGCTCGACCGTCTCGACGTAGCGGGCCAGCCACGCCGCGCGCCGCACCGCCCAGTCGTCCGGGTACCGTCTGGCCGGCCAGCCGCCCTCCACGCGGGTGGTGCCGTCGCCGTCGACGAGGCGTGGCAGCTCGCCATCGACAGTCGCGGCCCACAGCGCGACGAGGTCGTCGTACAGCGGGTCCCACAGCGTGAGCGTCTCTCGCATCGCGACGATCTGCACCGGGGGCGTGGACGACAGCAGCGCCGACCGGACCGCCCCGACGGTCGCCAGGTGGACACCAGTCCCGGTGGGCACCGCCCGCTCGGTGAGGTGAGGGGTGAGACGCAGCCGACCCAGGAACGGGCCGATCTCTGCCAAGAGGTCGAGGGCGGCCTCGACGTTCCCGCGATCGACCAGGAGGGCGATCACTGCGAGCGCCGCGTGCTCGGGAAGGTCGATGCGGTAGCGATCGTTTGCCAGTGCGGCCAGCAGCTCCGACTGCCCGGCGTCGCTGAGGTACCAGAAGTTCAGCCGTTCGCGCGATGTCGAACCGGGTCCTGGAGGCAACGCGGCGAGTCGCGACGTCTCCGCTTCGTCAAGTGGTTGCTCGGCCAGGAGGCGGCCGGTCGCGAAGCCGCCGGTCACGACCTCCAGGGTGACCCAGTCGGGCGTGTCCGCCACAGGCGTACGCGAGCCGACAGCCAGCTCGCCGCCTGCCATTCCGTCGAGCACCGCGCGCCAGCGGTCCGCTCTGGCCGTGGCGCGGGCCCGCGTGGCGGCGTCCTTGCTCGTGGCAGCCGTGCGCAGGGCGGCCTGCAGTCGACCGGCCGCGTACCGCGGCGAGGGTTCGGCCTGAGGCTCGTCGTGCATGAGGCTCCTCGAACGAGAAGGGGACCTGAACGCGAGAGTCGAACTCGCACCCTCCCGGGTGACAGCCGGGTGCTCTTCCGGTGAGCTACTTCAGGACGAGACATGGAGGCAGGATTCGAACCTGCACCCTCCCGGTCCGGAGCCGGGCGATCTGCCATTGATCCACTCCATGCAGCGTGCGACGCCACGGTAGATGGTCGCGCTGGGCGCGTCACGCCAGTTGAGGTCGAAGATCGGCCGGGCGTCCGGATCGCCCTGAGATGCCATGCGGGTCGTACGGAGAACGGTGGGCGGTCGACGTTCTGCGCGCTCGGCCGTCGGCGGCTCAACGCTCTCGGAGATGCTGCTCCGGGTCGGGCGAGATCCACGCGGTCCCGTGGATGAACTTGCTGTCGCCGACCAGCGTGAGACCCGTCGACCACCAGGTGCGCTCGTGCAGATCGGGCGCTACCTGGACCTTGTCGTCTCTCACCTGTCATCGGTCGACGAGGACCACCGGGGCTGCACGCGCGGAGCACCCGCGCCCCGCTGGCACGATGGCCCGGTGGCACACGACGACGCGACGCTGATCATCCGGGACGTGCGGCCGTGGGGCGGTGACCCGTCCGACGTGGGCGTCGCGGGGGACCGGATCGCCTGGGTCCGACCCACCGGCGCCGGGGAGGTGGCGACGGCCGAGGTCGTCGACGGGCGCGGGCTGCTCGCGCTGCCCGGCCTGGTGAACACGCACGCGCACGCCGACAAGAGCTGGTGGGGTCTGCCCTGGCAGTCCTACGGCGGCGAGGGCGGCACGCAGGGGCGGATCGCGCACGAACGGGCCCGCCGCGACGAGCTCGGCATCCCGAGCGCGCCCGTCGCCGAGCGGGTGTTGCGCGAGTACCTGCGCACCGGCACCACGCGCGTGCGGACCCACGTCGACGTCGACCTCGGGGTGGGGCTGCGCGGCATCGACGCGGTGCGCGAGGCGGCCGCCGCGCTGGACGGTGCGATCGAGCTGACCGTCGTGGCGTTCCCGCAGGACGGCGTGCTGCGCCGACCGGGCGTCCTCGAGCTGCTGGACCGGGCCGCCGCCGCGGGTGCGGAGCACGTCGGCGGTCTCGACCCGGCGCTGATCGACCGGGACCCGGTGGGGCAGCTCGACGGGCTGTTCCGGATCGCCGCGGAGCACGGCTGCGGGCTGGACATCCACCTGCACGAGCCCGGCGACCTGGGCGCGTTCGAGATCGAGCTGATCCTCGACCGCGTGGAGCGGGACGGGATCGCGCCCGGGAAGGTCAACGTCGCGCACGGGTTCGCGGTCGTCGACGTCGACGCGGCGCGGCGTCGTGACCTGCTCGACCGGATGGGGGCGCTCGGCGTCACGATGACGACCGTCGCGCCGGTGCGGATGCGGCAGCTCCCGCTGGCGGAGATGGACGCGACCGGGGTGCGGTTCGGGTTCGGCACAGACGGCATCCGGGACCTGTGGAGCCCCTACGGCGACGGCGACCTGCTCGGCATCGCGTGGCAGTACGCCCGCGCGGGCGGCGTGGTGCGGGACGAGGACCTGCGCCGGGTCGTCGAGATCGCGACCCGCGACGGCGCGCCGTTCGTGACCGACGAGGTGCACGACCTGGTGCCCGGCGCGCGCGCGGACGTCGTGCTTCTCGACGCGGAGAACCCGATGGACGCGCTGGTCCGGCGCGTGCCGCGCGCCGCCGTCGTCGCCGGCGGCCGCGTGGTCGACCTGGCCGCGCTCGCCGCGCGGCCGTGGGAGTGACGGAACGCCCGACGGCGTGAGCGCGGGCTCGGCCGTGCGCGCGCTCCCGGGCCCGACGGGGTGCGGCTCACCCCGCGCGCTGCTCCCGCGGCGCACCGGTCCGGGCGTGCTTCGTCGCGTAGAGCGCCGCGTCGGCGCGGCGCAGCAGGTCCGGCACCGTGTCGTCGGGCTGCGCGACCGCGACGCCCGCGCTCCAGGCGGTCGGGGACACGGCGCGCGTGCGCTCCACCCACGCGAGGGCACGGGCCTCGTCGTGCCCCGGCAGGGCGATGACGAACTCGTCGCCGCCCGTGCGCCCGATCACGGCCGCCGACCCCCCGAGCGTGGAGCGCCAGGTGGTGACGAGCGCGACCAGCACGTCGTCTCCCGCGTGGTGGCCACGCGTGTCGTTGATGGTCTTGAAGTCGTCGACGTCCGCCGAGACGAGCGCCAGCGGCGCGCCCGAGCGGCGGGCGCGGCGCAGCAGCGCCCCGACGCGCGCGAACAGCGTGCGGCGGGTCAGCGCGCCCGTGAGGTCGTCGGTCGTGGCGTGGAGCCGCAGCCAGTGCGTGACGTACCCGAGCAGCGAGGTCGACGCGACGGTCATCACCGTGACGGCGAACCACGACATCGGGTGGAACGGCGCCTCCGCGTTGGCCATGGCGACGGTGGTGACGACGAGCGTGAACCCGACGAGCGGGACGGCCTGCCGGGCGGGGAAGGCGAACGCGGCGAGCTGCGCCGCGGTGATGAGTCCCAGCGACACCGAGATCATGCCCTCGGCGGTCCGGCAGCACGCGACGAGCACCCCGAGCCCGACGATGCCGGTCGCGAGGACGGCCGGCTGCGCCCACCGTCGGTCGGGGAGCAGCATGGTCAGCCCGGACAGGGCGGCGAGCAGGGCCGCGACGGCGATCCACGGCACGACGGAGGCCTGCGGGTTGACCGACCAGCCGAGCGCGACGAGCACGATGACGGCCATGACGGCGAACGTGACCGCGAGCAGGCCGCGGCCGCCGTGCAACCGCGGCATCGACTCGTCGACCGGACCCATGCTCGGATTATGAGTCCGGCGCGGCGCGGTGTGACCACGCCGGACGGGTGAGACCGCTCACCGGGCGGGTGCACCTTGCCGCGGTCGACGAGGGTCACGCACGGGAGGCCCGCACCCCGGCGGGTGCGGGCCTCCCGTCGCCGGGGTGCCGGCGGGCTCAGCCGTCGACGCGGACGAGCATCTTGCCGGTGTTGGCGCCGCGCATCATGTCGAGGAACGCGTCGACGGTGTGCTCGATGCCGTCGACGACGGTCTCGTCGTAGGCGATCCTGCCGGCGCCGAACCAGCCGGTCATGGCCTGCGTGAACTCGGGCGCGAGGTGCAGGTACCCGGCGAGCGTGAAGCCTTTGAGGGTGAGGGCGCGCGTGATGACGTTCGCCAGGTTGTCCGGCCCCGGCGCGCGGGTGGTCGTGTTGTAGCCGGAGATCGCCCCGCACAGCGCGGCGCGGCCGCCGTCGTTGAACGCGTCGAGCGCGGCCTCCAGGTGGTCGCCGCCCACGTTGTCGAAGAACACGTCGATGCCGTCGGGTGCGGCGGCGGCGAGCTGGCCGCGCACGTCTCCGTCCTTGTAGTTGAACGCCGCGTCGTAGCCGTAGCGCGAGGTCAGCGCCTCGACCTTCTCGGCGCTGCCGGCGGACCCGATGACGCGGCCCGCGCCGAGCAGCTTGGCGATCTGGCCGACGCTCGAGCCGACGGCCCCGGCCGCGCCGGACACGAACACGGTGTCGCCCTCGCGCAGCCCGGCGATCGCGGTGAGCCCGACGTACGCCGTCAGGCCGGTCATGCCGAGCACGTGCAGGTGCACCGAGAGCGGCACGCCGGGGATCTCGGCGACGGCGCGGAACGTCGAGGCGGGGGCCTGCACGGCGTCGCTCCAGCCGTGCTGGTGCAGCACCGCGGTGCCGACGGGCAGCGCCGGGTCGGCGGACTCGACGACCCGGCCGACCGCACCGCCGGTGATGGTCTCGCCGAGCGCGTACGGCGCGACGTAGCTGCGGGTGTCGTTCATGCGGCCGCGCATGTAGGGGTCGACCGAGACGAACGCGTTGCGGACGCGGACCTCGCCGTCCTGCAGCGGGCCGTGCGTGACCTGCACGGTGCGGAAGTCGTCGTGGGTCGGCCAGCCCTGCGGGCGGGCGGCGAGCTGGATCTGGGTGCTGACGAACATGCGGTGCTCCGATGCTGTGCCGGTGGCGCGGAGCGGGCGCGCCACGGGCGGGTGGCCCGGACGCGGCGGGGTGCGCGGGGTCGGGTCGACGGGCGCGCGCCCGCACCACCAGTTCTGAACTGACCGGTCCACTATATAGTGGACCGGTCGGTCCGCAAGCGGGTCCCGCTCGGTGTCATGGCGACGGGCCGCGACGCCTCGCGGGGGCCGCGCGGAGCCGACCGTGACGGCTTTCACCCGCCCACCTGCGCGCCGCGCCGGGCGTCACATCCTGATACGCCCGGTTCGTCCCGCTCGCGGTGCGCCGCCGCGCGAGACGCAGCACGACGCACGCCCCTGGAGGCCGTAGCGTGACCACGACGCTGCTGGTGGGGGCTAGGAGGTCGGCAGTGGCCGAGCGACGCATAAGGGTTCTGGTCGTCGAGGACGACGGCGACACCGCGGGGTTCTTCCGCACGGTGCTGGAGCGCCGCGGCGGCATGGACGTCACCGTGTGCGGCGACGCCGTGTCGGCGCTCGCGGAGGTCGCGCGGCAGACGCCCGACGTGATCCTCACCGACATCCAGATGCCCGGCATGAGCGGGCTCGAGCTGCTGGGCGAGCTGCGCGCGCAGGCGCCCGGCGTGCCCGTCGCGGTCATGACGGCGTTCGCGTCCGTCGACTACGCGGTCGAGGCCCTGCGCCGCGACGCCGACGAGTTCCTCGTCAAGCCCGTGACCGCCGCGCAGCTGCTCGAGAAGGTCACCGGGCTCGCCGCCGAGGCGCGCCGCCGCCGCGACGCCGCGGGCGCGCGCGACGTCGTGCTCGCGATCGGCGCGCACCCCGACGACGTCGAGATCGGCGTCGGTGCGACGCTCGCGTCGCACCGCGCCGCGGGTGACACCGTCGTCATCCTCACGCTGTCCGGCGGAGCGGTCGGCGGGGACGCCGACGTCCGGCGCCACGAGGCGCTCGCCGCCGCCGGCGTCATCGGCGCGCGCCTCTACCTGCACGACTTCGAGGACACCCGCATGGCCCCCGCGGGCGGTCTCATCACCGTCATCGAGGACACCGTGCGCGAGGTGCAGCCCACGGTCGTCTACACGCACTCGTCGCACGATCGCCACCAGGACCACCGCGCCGTCCACGAGGCCACGATGGTCGCGACGCGCCGGGTCGCGGCCCTCGCGTGCTTCCAGAGCCCGTCGTCGACCATCGACTACCGGCCCAGCCGGTTCGTGCCGGTCGACGGGTACGTCGAGACCAAGCTGCAGATGCTCGCGGCGTTCGCGTCCCAGGCGCACCGCGACTACATGGCGCCCGACGCCGTGCGGGCCACCGCGCGCTACTGGTCGCGGTTCGGCACCGGCACGTACGCCGAGCCGCTCGAGACCGTCCGCGCCGCCGCGATGCTGTCGGGGCTCGCGGCCACCACGTCCACGGCGGGGATCGCCGCCGCGGTGACGCTGCCCGAGCAGGCAGCAGCAGGGGAGGGAACCGCATGACCCGCACCACCCGCGTGCTCGTGACCGGGGCCGGCGGGCCCGCCGGCGTCGCCGTGATCCGGTCGCTGCTGCGCCGCGGCGACGTCGAGGTCGTCGCCGCCGACATGGACCGGTGGGCCAGCGGCCTGTACCTGGTGCCGGCCGGGCGGCGCCGGCTCGTGCCCGCGGGCAGGGCCGACGAGTTCGTCGACGTCGTCCGGCAGATCTGCACCGACGAGCGGATCGACGTCCTGTTCTCGACGGTCGACGTCGAGCTCCCGAAGGTGGCCGCCGCACGCGACCTCCTCGCCGACGCGGGCACCCTGCTGGCCGCGCCGTCGCTGCGCACGCTCGACCTGTGCCTCGACAAGCTCGCGCTCGCGCACGCGTGCGCCGGGGCGCTGCGCGTGCCCCGCACCGAGCTGCTCGGCACGCCGCAGGCGCTGGCGGGCTGGGACTACCCCGTCATCGTCAAGCCGCGCCGCGGCGCCGGGTCGCGCGGCGTGCGGGTCGTCGCCTCGGAGCGCGAGCTCGACACGGTGCACGACGACGAGGACCTGCTCGTGCAGGAGCTCCTGCCCGGGCAGGAGTACTCGGTGGACGTGCTCGCCGACTCGACCGGGCACGTCGTCGCGGCGGTGCCGCGCGCTCGTCTGCGCGTCGACTCGGGCGTCGCGGTCGCGGGCGTCACGCTGCTCGACGACGAGCTCGTCGAGGCCGCCTCCGCGGTCGCGCGCGCGGTCGGGCTGACCTCGGTCGCGAACGTCCAGCTCAAGCGCGACGCCGACGGCGTGCCCGCGCTGCTCGAGGTCAACCCCCGGTTCCCCGGGGCGATGCCGCTCACGATCGCCGCCGGCGTCGACATGCCGTCGCTCCTGCTCGACGACGTCCTCGGGCGCGGCGTGCCCCGGCACGTCGCGCACACGGAGATCGCGAACGTCCGCTACCTCGAGGACGTGTTCCTCGGCGTGGACGAGGTGCTGCCCGCCCCATGACGCAGCCCCGCCTCGACGGCGACCACCACGTGCACTCGACGTTCTCGGACGACGCCCGCAGCACACCGGCCGAGAACCTCGCGGCCGCGCGCCGGGCGGGGCTCCGCGAGATCCGCATGGTCGACCACGTCCGCGCGTCGTCGACGCACGTGCCCGCTATGCTCGCCGCGGTCGCCGCGCTGCCGGCCGTCGAGGGTCTGCGCGTGCTCACCGGCGTCGAGGCGAAGATCCTCGACGCCACCGGGACCGTCGACGCGCCGCCGGACGTGCTCGCCGCGCTCGGGACGCCCACGGGCGCCGACCGCGTGCTGCTCGCCGACCACCAGGTCCCCGGCACGGACGGCCCGTGGAGCCCGTCGACGACCCTGCGGCTGCTCGACGAGGGTCGCGTCACGCGCGCCGACGTCGTCGAGCTCGTGGTGACCGGCACGCTGCGCGCCGTCGAGCGCGCCGGTCGCGCGCAGCTCGCGCACCCGTTCTCGATCCTGCCGAAGGTCGGGATCGCCGAGGACGACGTCCCGGACGACCTGCTGGACGCGCTCGCGGCCGTGCTCGTGGCGACCGGCACGCCCGTCGAGGTCAACGAGAAGTGGCGCTGCCCGGGCCCGCGCGTCGTCGAGCGCCTGCGCGCCGCGGGCGTCGCCCTCGTGGCGTCGACCGACGCGCACCACGCGGACGACGTGGGCGTCTACCGCTGGCTGCGCGACGCGCAGGGGACCGCGTGAGCTGGCCCGCGGTCGGGCACGACGCGCTCGTCACGCTGCTCGTCGTGCTCGTCGTCGTGGGGATCGTCCCGGCGCTCGGCGGCGTCTACCAGTACCTGCTCGTGCCGGTGCACGGCCTGCGCAACCACCTGCGACGCGCGGCGCCGTACCTGCCGCGCGTCGCCGTCGTCGTGCCCGCCTGGAACGAGGGCGCCGTGCTCGCGGCGTCGCTCGAGCGCCTCATGCGCCTGGAGTACCCGGCGGACCGGCTGCGCGTGTACGTCGTCGACGACGCGAGCACCGACGACACGCCCGACGTCGTGCGCGCCAAGGCCGCCGAGCACCCGGGGCGCATCCACCTGCTGCGGCGCGAGCAGGGCGGCCAGGGCAAGGCGCACACGCTCAACCACGGCATCGAGCACCTGCTGCGCGACGACTGGATGGAGGCGCTCCTCATCATGGACGCCGACGTCATCTACCGGCCCGACTCGTTGCGCCGCATGACCCGTCACCTCGCGGACCCGCAGGTCGGCGCCGTGACCGCGTACATCCGCGAGGGCAGCGGGCGGCCCGGCGCCGTCGCCCGGTTCATCGGGTACGAGTACGTCACCGCGCAGGCGTGCGCGCGCCGCGCGCAGAACGTCATGGGCGCCGTCGCGTGCCTCGCGGGCGGTGCGCAGCTGCACACGCGCGCCAACCTCGAGGCCATCGGTGGCCGCATCGACACCTCGACGCTCGCCGAGGACACGTTCTCGACGTTCCTCACCCAGCTCGACGGCCGCACGGTCGTGTTCGACGGCCAGGCCGTCGTGCTCGCCGAGGAGCCCGACTCGGTGCGCGCGCTGTGGAAGCAGCGCGTGCGGTGGGCGCGCGGCAACGTGCAGATCACGGCGCGCTTCCGCCGCACGTGGTTCCGGCCCGCGCGCGGGCACCGGCTCGGGCGGCTCGACTTCGGGCTCGTCTGGTTCTCGGTGTTCGCGCTGCCCTTCACGCTCGTGGCGGCGTCCGCTGGGTTCGTCGGGCTGTACTTCGTGGCGCCGGGCACCGCGCAGGCCCTGTTCGGGCAGCTGTGGTGGTTCGGGCTCGGCACGTACCTGTTCATCACGATCACGACGCTGCTGGTCGACCTCGACACCGCGCGCCGCTCGTGGTTCGAGGGTCTGGCGTTCCCCGGCGTGGGTGCGCTCGTGCTGGTCGTCGCGTCGGCGACCCCCGGGTTCTGGCTCGACACCGTGCCGGCGTGGCTCGGGATCACCCTGACGCCCGCGGGCGTCGAGGCGTGGACCCTGCTGCTGTACTCCTGGCCGGTGCTGTCGATGGTGCTCGCGCGGCTGATCCGCGACGTCGAGGGGACGCGCGTGCTGGGCTGGGCGTCGCGGCCCCTGCTGTACCTCGTGGGTTACGGACCGCTGCTGTGCGCCATCACACTGGACGCGTACGTGCGGGAGTGGCGCGGAGCGGCGCAGACGTGGGACAAGACCGAGAAGACGGGCAGGGTCACGGCATGAACGCACACCGGCACGCCGACGGACCGCAGGCGTGGGCGCGCCTGACCGACGACGCCCTGCGCCACGAGATCGAGGCCAACCGGCGTGCGGAACGGTGGTTCACGGTCGCCGGCGCGTGCGCGGCGCTGCTGACCGTCCTGGTCGTCCTGGTCGTCGCGGCCGTCCGATGAGCCCGTCCCGCCGCGACGCCGTCGACGCGGCAGCCCTCGAGGACGCGGCGCCGCGCGAGGACGAGGAGACCGCCGTCGCGCCGCCGCAGCCCGAGCTGCGCTACCTCGGCCCGGTCGCGCGGTACCTCGGCTCGGGCGCGTCCGTGGTCGAGCGTCAGCTGCCGTTCGCGATCCTCATGACGCTCGCCCTCCTGGCGCTGCTCTCGCCGGGGCTCGAGGCGACCTCCGGCTCGGCGGTCGTGCTCGCGGCCGGCGTCACCGTGGCGTGCCTCGTGCTCGCGGCGTTCGTGCCGTGGGAGCGGCTGCCGCAGTGGGCGCCCGAGACTCTCGCCCTGCTGCAGTTCGTCGCCGTCGCGTCCCTGCGGCAGGGCTCGGGCGGCATGACGTCGCCGTTCGCGGGCATGGTGCTGCTCCCGGCGCTCGCGCTCGCCGCGCGTGGCGGCATGGTCGGCGTGGCGCTCGGGACCCTGGGGGCGGCCGCCACGGTGCTGCTCGGTCTCGCGCTGAGCCCCACCACCCACCCCTCGCAGCCCGTCGTCGTCCGCAGCCTGTTCGTCGCGGCCATCGCGCTCATCATCGGGCTCGTCGTGCAGGAGTCGACGGCGCGCCTGCGGCAGCGCAACAGGGTGCTCGCGCGCCTGCAGGCCGAGCAGGCGGACGCGCTGCGCCGCACCCGCGAGGCCGCGGTGTCGCTCGGCAAGTCGGTGTCGCTGCGCCGCGCTGCGCACCAGCAGCTCGTGTCGGTGATCGACTCGGCCACCGAGCAGGCGATCATCGCGACCGACGCCGACGGGCTGGTCGAGGTGTTCAACGCGGGCGCCGAGCGCCTGCTCGGGTACGCGCAGGGCGAGGTCGTCGGGCGCCGGTACCTCACCGAGCTCCACCTGCTCGACGAGCTGCTCGAGCGCGACCCGCAGGACGGTGCGCCACCCGCGGCGTCCGACCATCCCGCGCTGCTGCGATCGGTGCTGGCGCCGCGCGCGACGGCCGGCAAGGACGTGCGGGACTGGACGTACGTGCGTCGTGACGGCTCGCACGTCACCGTGCACCCCGCGGTGACGCGGCGCACCGACCACGACGGCACGGTCGTCGGCTACGTCGTCGTCGCGACCGACGTCACGGCGGACCGGGAGGCCGCGCGGCTCAAGGACCAGTTCGTCGGGCTCGTGAGCCACGAGCTGCGGACCCCGCTCACGGCCGTGCTCGGCTACGTCGAGCTGCTGCTCGACGAGCACGAGGAGCTCACCGAGGACCAGCGCGAGTACCTGCAGATCATCGACCGCAACGCGCGCCGCCAGCTGCGCCTCGTGAGCGACCTGCTGCTGACGGCCCAGATGGACGCGGGCACGTTCTCGATCTCGCCGCAGCCCGTGGACCTCGCGACGATCGCGGCGGCGTCGCTCGCGACCGCGGGGCCCGCGGCGGCCGCCGCCGGCATCACGCTCGAGAGCGACCTCGCGCCGACGCCCGCGCAAGCCGACCCGCTGCGGCTCGGGCAGGCCGTCGACAACCTCGTGACGAACGCGCTGAAGTTCACCGACCGCGGCGGCACGGTGCGCCTCGTGGTGCGCCCGCAGGCCGACGGCGGGGGTCGGCTCGCCGTGAGCGACACGGGGATCGGCATCCCGCCCGACGAGCTCGCGCACCTCATGGAGCGCTTCTACCGCGCGAGCACGGCGACGCGCCGGGCGGTGCCCGGCGTGGGGCTGGGCCTGGCCATCACGCGCGCGGTCGTGGAGGCGCACGGCGGGCACGTCGGCGTGACGAGCGCGGTGGGCGAGGGCACGACGTTCACCGTGACGATCCCCGCGGCCCCCGTGAGCCCCGCGCCGACCGCCGGCTGAGGGTCCCGCGCCCGGGCGCGCCGCGGCCCCTGCGCCGGGGCGGGGCGAGTCCGGGGCAGAATCGCGGTGTGGCCGACGACGTCCTGACGACACCCCCGACCGCCGACCGAGCGCCCGCCGGGGACCGCCCCGGCGAGGCGCCCGCCGACGAGGGGGTGTTCACCAACCCGGTCGTGTGGCAGGACTTCGCCGACGGCGACGTCATCCGCGTCGGCGACGTCTACTACTACTCGGCGTCGACCATGCACTACTCGCCGGGCGCGCCGATCCTGCGCTCCCACGACCTCGTGCACTGGGAGCACGCGGGCCACTCGGTGCCGCGTCTCGACTTCGACGACGAGCGCTACGGCCTGGTCGGCGGGCACCGGTACGTCAAGGGCATCTGGGCGTCGACCCTGGGCTACCGGCCGAGCGACGCGACGTTCTACTGGTACGGGTGCGTCGAGCAGGACCGCACGTACCTGTTCACGGCGCCCGCGGTCGAGGGGCCGTGGACGCGCCGCGCCCGGCTCGAGACGCCGTACTACGACGCGGGTCTGCTCGTGGACGACGACGACACGCTGTACGTCGCGTACGGGAACACCACGATCTCGGTCGCGCAGCTCAGCGCCGACGGGACGCGCGAGGTCCGCTCGCAGGTGGTGCTCGAGACGCCCGGGAGCATCGGCGTGCTCGAGGGCGCGCGGTTCTACAAGGTCGACGGGCTGTACTACGTCTGGCTCACGCGCCCGGCGAACGGGCAGTACGTGCTGCGCTCGGCGTCGCCGTGGGGGCCCTACGAGCTGCGCGAGGTGCTGCTCGACCTGCCGGGGCCGGTCGAGGGCGGCGGCGTGCCGCACCAGGGAGGCCTCGTGCGCACGCCCGCGGGGGACTGGTGGTACATGGCGTTCACCGACGCCTACCCGGGCGGCCGCATGCCGACGCTCGCGCCCGTGACGTGGGAGGACGGCTGGCCGGTGCTCGGCACGGTCGACGGCCGGTGGGGCACGACGTACCCGCGCCCCGCGCTCGGTCCCGGTCCCGGGGTCGCGCCGCTCACGGGGGCGGACACGTTCCCGGGGCCGGGGCTCGCGCCGCGCTGGGAGTGGAACCACGACCCGGACGTCGAGCGGTTCGCGGTGGGCGACGGCCTGCACCTGACGACCGCGACGGTCACCGACGACCTGTACGCGGCGCGCAACACGCTGACGCACCGTCTGCAGGGGCCGACCTCGACCGTCACGGTCGAGCTCGACCTGGCCGGCACGGTGCCCGGCGACCGCACGGGGCTCGCGATGCTGCGGCAGACGTCCGCCTGGGTGGGCGTGCGGCACGAGGTGGACGGCTCGCGCCGGGTCGTCATGACCGACGGCCTGACGATGGACGCGTCCTGGGACACGACGAGCACGGGCACCGAGCGCGCGTCGGCGCCGCTCGCGGGCACGCGGGTGTGGCTGCGCGTCGAGGCGGACGTGCGGCCCGGCGGTGCGGGGGCGGTCTTCGCGTGGAGCGCCGACGGCCGGACGTTCGCCCCGTTGGGCCCGGCGTTCGCGCTGGACGCCGACTGGCGGTTCTTCATGGGGTACCGCGTCGGGGTCTTCCACCACGCGACCGTCGCCCTCGGCGGGACCGCGACGGTGCGGCGGTTCGAGCTCGCGACGCCGTGACCGGCGGGCACGTCGGGTCCCCGCGCGTGCGGTGAAACGCTTCGACGCCGCGCGAGGTCTTGTCGGCGGCGGCGCGCCGTGGGCAGCATGACGCCATCCCGCCGTGCACGACACCGACGTCGTGCGACGTGGTGTGAACGATCACACGACGTCGTCGGCGGTGCGCCCGCCCGAGGAGCACGCCATGTCCCTCCCTCGTCCCGCCCGACCCCGCCGCGCGCTCGGCGCGCTGCTCGCGCTCGTCACGGCCGTGTCCGCCGGCGTCCTCGCGACCGTCGCGGCGACCTCGGCGTCGGCCGCCACCCCGGACACCGGCGCGACGTACGTGCTGGTCAACCGCGGCAGCGGCAAGGCCCTCGACGTGTACGGGTTCGCGACGGGCGACGGAGCGCGCCTCACGCAGTGGACCCGCTCGGGCGGCACCAACCAGCAGTGGCGGTTCGTCGACGCCGGCGGCGGCTGGTACCGCGTCGTGTCGCAGCACTCGGGCAAGGTCCTCGACGTGACCGGCGCCTCCGCGGCCGACGGCGCCCGCGTCGTGCAGTGGTCCGACAACGGGGGAGCGCACCAGCAGTGGCGCCTGCAGGACGTCGCCGGCGGCTACGTCACGCTCCTCAACCGGAGCTCGGGCAAGGCGCTCGAGGTGCAGAACGCCTCGACGGCCGACGACGCCGAGATCGTGCAGTACACGAGCTGGGGCGGGGCCAACCAGCAGTGGCAGCTCGTGCGCGCCGACGGCGGGACCGGCCCCACGCCGACCCCGACCCCCACGACGCCGCCGACCGGCGGGTCGTTCACCAACCCCGTGGTGTGGCAGGACTTCGCGGACGGCGACATCATCCGCGTCGGCGACGCGTACTACTACTCGGCGTCGACCATGCACTACTCGCCGGGCGCGCCGATCCTGCGCTCCTACGACCTCGTGAACTGGGAGTTCGCCGGCCACTCGGTGCCGCGCCTCGACTTCGACGACCAGCGCTACGACCTGGTCGGCGGGCACCGCTACGTCAAGGGCATCTGGGCGTCGACGCTCGGCTACCGGGCCAGCAACCAGACGTACTACTGGTACGGCTGCACCGAGTTCAACCGCACGTACGTCTACACCGCGTCCGCGGTGGACGGCACGTGGACCAAGAAGGCCCGCATGAACCAGTGCTACTACGACGCCGGGCTGCTGGTCGACACCGACGACACCATGTACGTCGCGTACGGCAACGGCACCATCAGCGTCGCGCAGCTCAACGCCGACGGCGCGCAGCAGGTGCGCGCGCAGCAGGTGTACCAGACCCCCTCGAACGTCGGGACGCTCGAGGGCGCGCGGTTCTACAAGAAGGACGGCTACTACTACATCTGGCTGACGCGCCCCGCGAACGGCCAGTACGTGCTGCGCTCGACCTCGCCGTGGGGCCCGTACGAGCAGCGGCAGGTGCTGCTCGACCTGCCCGGCCCGATCGCCGGCGGGGGCGTGCCGCACCAGGGCGGGATCGTGCAGACCCAGAACGGCGACTGGTGGTACATGGCGTTCACCGACGCCTACCCGGGCGGTCGGATGCCGACGCTCGCCCCGATCACGTGGAGCGACGGCTGGCCCTCGGTCCAGACCCTCAACGGCCGCTGGGGCGCGACGTACCCGCGCCCGAACATCACCACGACCCGCACCGTCAAGCCCCTGACCGGCACCGACACGTTCGCCGGCACGCGGCTCGGCCCGCAGTGGGAGTGGAACCACAACCCCGACACGTCACGGTTCACGGTGTCGAACGGGCTCACGCTGCGCACCGCGACGGTCACGCGGGACCTGTACGCCGCGCGGAACACGCTGACGCACCGCGTCCAGGGGCCGTCGTCGACCGCGACCGTCGAGCTCGACGTCGCGGGCATGGCGAACGGCGACCGTGCGGGCCTGGCGATGCTGCGGCAGTCCTCGGCGTGGATCGGCGTGGTCCGGGGCGCGGACGGGGCGCGGCGGGTGGTCATGACGGACGGCCTGACGATGGACTCGTCGTGGAGCACTACGGGCACGGGCACCGAGCGGGCCTCCGCCGCGCTGCCGGGCACGCGGGTGTGGCTGCGCGTCAACGCCGACATCCGCCCGGGCTCGGGCCGGCAGGCGACGTTCTCGTGGAGCACCGACGGACGCACGTTCACGCCGCTCGGCCCCGCGTTCACGCTCAACGCCGACTGGCAGTTCTTCATGGGCTACCGGTTCGGCATCTTCAACCACGCGACGCAGGCCCTCGGCGGCGCCGTGACCGTGCGGCAGTTCGACCTCACGACGCCCTGACCCCCGACCCGGCCGGTGCCGGCGGCGTGCGCCGCCGGTCCGGTCCGGCGCGCCCGCACGCGGCGCGTCCCCCCCGGCGCGTCACCCGCGTCGACCCACCCACCCAGAGGAGATCCGGTGAGCACGACACCACGCACCACGGGCCGGCGCAGGGCGGCGGCCCTGCTGACCGCCGGCGTCGCCGCGGCCCTCACGCTGACGCTCTCGGCGCCCGCGGTCGCGGCCGGCAGCACGCTGCACGCCGCGGCCTCCGAGAAGGGCCGCTACTTCGGGACCGCGGTCGCGGCCGGGCGCATGAACGACTCCACGTACATGGGCATCGTCGACCGCGAGTTCGGCATGATCACGGCCGAGAACGAGATGAAGATGGACGCCACGGAGCCGAACCGGGGGCAGTTCAGCTACACCAACGGCGACCGGATCGTGAACGACGCGCTCGGCAAGGGCAAGAAGGTGCGCGGGCACACGCTCGCGTGGCACGCGCAGCAGCCCGGCTGGATGCAGAGCATGTCCGGCAGCGCGCTGCGGCAGGCGCTGCTCAACCACGTCACGCAGGTCGCGACCCACTACAAGGGCAAGATCTACGCGTGGGACGTCGTCAACGAGGCGTTCGCCGACGACGGCCGCGGCTCGCGCCGCGACTCGAACCTGCAGCGCACCGGCAACGACTGGATCGAGGCCGCGTTCCGCGCGGCTCGCGCCGCCGACCCGGGCGCCAAGCTCTGCTACAACGACTACGGCACCGACTCGATCAACCCGAAGTCGACGGCGGTCTACGACATGGTCCGGGACTTCAAGGCGCGCGGCGTCCCGATCGACTGCGTCGGCTTCCAGTCGCACTTCGGCACGACGATCCCCGGCGACTACCGCGCCAACCTGCAGCGGTTCGCCGACCTGGGCGTGGACGTGCAGATCACCGAGCTCGACATCGAGCAGGGCTCGAACCAGGCGAACGCCTACCGCCAGGTCGTCGAGGCGTGCCTGGCGGTGAGCCGCTGCACGGGCATCACCGTGTGGGGCGTGCGGGACACCGACTCGTGGCGCACGGGCAAGAACCCGCTGCTCTTCGACGGCAACGGCAACAAGAAGGCCGCGTACACCTCGACGCTCAACGCGCTCAACGCGGGCAGCGGCAACAACGGCGGGTCGACGTCGATCGACACCAGCGCCTGGTACGTGCTGGTCAACCGCAACAGCGGCAAGGCGCTCGACGTGTACAACCTGTCGACCGCGGACGGCGCCGACATCGTGCAGTGGTCGCGCAACGACGGCAACCAGCAGCAGTGGCAGTTCGTCGCGTCCGGCAACGGCGGCTACCGGCTCAAGTCGCGGCTGTCGAACAAGGTGCTCGACGTGTACAACTTCTCGACCGCGAACGGCGGCGAGGTCGTGCAGTGGCCGGACCTCAACGGCACCAACCAGCAGTGGAACGTCTCGATCGCGAACGGCTACGCGACGCTGCAGAACCGGAACTCGGGCAAGGTGCTCGAGGTGCAGGGTGCGTCGACCGCCGACGGAGCGAACGTCGTGCAGTACGACGGCTGGAACGGCGCGAACCAGCAGTGGCAGCTGGTGCGCGTCGGCTGACGTCGCTCGACGGCCGCCCCCGCACCCGGGTGCCCGGGTGCGGGGCGGCCGCACGTCGAGGCGCACGCGGCGTCGGTCGCCGCGCGCGACCTCCCCACGTCAGCGGCTCGTCGTGGCGTCCCACGCGAACGACGCGAGCCAGTGCGTCGCCACGAAGTCGTCGTTCGCGAGCGACGTCAGACCCGCGGCGAGCAGCCGGTCGCCCGCGTCGCGCAGCGCGGGCTCGTCGAGCGCACGCGCGAGGCGGAACAGCGCGCCGGCGCGCGACAGGTTGAGGCCGTCGAGGTGCACCGCGTGCCCGTCGGTCGGGTCGACCACGCGCGCGGGCGCGGTGAGGTCGTCCGACCGGGGCAGGAACGCCGCGAACCACGGGGCGAGCTCGGAGGGCGGCAGCACGCGTGCCATGAGGTCGGCCTCGGCGAGGCCGGGAGACAGGAAGTCGTGCCCGCTGCGCTCCCACGCGGCGGGCCAGCCGCGGTCGGCGCCGTACAGTCGGCGCGCGTGCGTGCGCAGCGCGTCCGCGGCGTCGTCGTGCCCGAGGTCGTCGGCCGCCGTGAGCAGCAGCGCGAGCCCGAACGCGGTGTTCGAGTGCACGCCGTGCCGCACGGGGTGCTCGGTGCGCGCGACCCACGGCACGACGAGGTCGAGCACCGTGCGGGCCAGCGGAGCGGTGGCCCGCGCC
>JAEYNO010000057.1 GCA_023412515.1 Actinomycetes bacterium | reverse complement strand
ACGTAGGTGCTGCCCGTGGTGTCGCCGTCGTACTTCGCCGGCTTCGTGGCGCAGTGCGCCGACGTCGTGATGCCGTACGCGGAGCCGCGCGTCGCCATGAAGCCGCCCGTGCGCCCCGCGCGCAGGCGCGTGAACGCGTCCGCCTCCGGGCCGCCGGGCACGCGCCGCGGCAGCGAGTCGACCGCGACCAGCCACTGCGGCCAGCCCAGCAGCCGGCACACCGCCATGAGGCGCTCCGACTCGGCGTCGGACTCGCCGCGCTCGTCGGACAGCAGCGTCGTGAGCTCGTCACCCGCGTCCGGGCGCCCGGCCAGCGCCGCGAGCGTGCGTGCCCCGTGCGCGCCCTGCGGGCCGAACGCGTCCTCGTCGTCGGGGAACGCGAGGTGCGCGTCCGACAGGTACGTGACGACCTCGGCGCCGTCGTCGTGCGCCCACACCTGCAGCAGCAGGTCGCGCGCCACGACCACCGTGACGACCACGGCGTGCAGGTCGCCCGACACGAGCTCGCCCACGTCGGGCAGGTAGCGCCGCCGCGCCGCGACGTGACCGCGCGGCCGGTCCGCGACCGCGACGACCCAGCCGTCCTGCGCCGGCCCGACCCACCCGGAGAACCGCTCGCGCACCAGCACGCGCAGCACGTCGTCGCGCGCGGCCCGCACCAGCAGCAGACCGTAGGTGAGGCCGTCGGGGCGGTAGGTCTCGTCGTCGTGCTCGCTCACACCGGTGAGTGTGGCACCGTCCGGCGCCGGTGCGTGCCGGTGCGCGCCGGTCAGGACGTGACGTCGGCCGTCGTGAAGCGCGCCCACGCGAGCGCACCGAACACCACGACCCAGCCGGCCTGCACCGCCAGGCCCTGCGCCAGGACGTCGGCCGACGGCACGACGCGCAGCATCTCGGCGAAGTCGAACCAGTGGTGCGTGAGCAGCGCGGGGTGGATCACCGCGAGCTGCGGCAGCTGGTCGAGCACGCTCGACACGACCGCGACCACGACCGTCGCGGCCATCGCCCCGATCGGCACCTCGGTGAGCGTCGAGAAGAACAGCCCCACCGCGACCAGCCCCGTCATCGACAGCCCGACGTACGCGACGACGCCGGCGACGCGCAGCACGCCGTCGGCGAGCGGCACGGTCGACCCGGACAGCAGCGTGAGGTCGCCCACCCCGAACAGCACCGCGCCGACCGCGAGCCCGACCACGGCGATCGCGAGGACCGCGGCCGCGGCGAACACGAGCGCGCCGAGCGCCTTGACCGCGAGCAGCCGGCCGCGCCCGACCGGGACCACGAGCAGGTACCGCAGCGTGCCGGCCGACGCCTCGCCCGCGACCGCGTCGCCCGACGCGATGCCGATCGTCAGCGGCAGCAGGAACGGCGTGCACAGGAACAGCGACGCGACCACGAGGAACAGCCCGTTGCCCGTCACGCGCGACACGAAGGGCGGCCCCTGACCGGCGAGCGCGGTGTCCTGCGCGAGGTACAGCACGACGCCGAGCAGCAGCGGCACGAGCGCGAGGCCGACGAGGAGCACGACGTTGCGGCGGCGCCCCAGCACGAGCGCGAGCTCGGCGCGCACGAGGCGGGCGAGCGCACCCCGGTACCGTGCGGGCGGCTCGGCGGGGCGCGGGTCCGTGGCCGGTGCGGCGACGGACGCGGCGGTGTCAGCGGGCGACATCGAAGCCCTCCCCGGTGAGCTCGACGAACACGTCCTCGAGCGACGGCCGGCGCACGTCGACGCCCACGACCGGGACGCCGGCGCGCACGAGCGCGGCCGTGACGTCCTGCGGCGCCGGGCCGGTCTCGTCGCCCAGCGCGGCGGTCAGCGTGACCGTGCCGTCCGCGGCGGTCGGCTCGGCGGTCACGTCGGCCAGGGCGAGCCTGCGCAGCTCGTCGGCCGCGGCGGGCGCGGACGGCGACGTCGTGCGGATGGCGACGCGCGCGGCTCGGCGCGCGGTCAGCTCGGTCCGCGGGCCCTGCAGCAGCAGGTGGCCGCGCCCCATGATCCCGACGTGCGTGCACACCTGCTCGATCTCGGCGAGCAGGTGCGACGACACGAGCACGGTCGTGCCCGCGTCGGCGAGCTCGCGGACCAGGTGGCGCACCTCGCGCGTGCCCTGCGGGTCCAGCCCGTTGGTCGGCTCGTCGAGCACCAGCAGGTCGCGCGGCCGCAGCAGCGCCGCGGCCAGGCCGAGGCGCTGCTTCATGCCGAGCGAGTACTGCCGGTACCGCTTGTCGGCCGCCGCGGTCAGACCGACGCGCTCGAGCGCGGCCTCGGCCCGCGTGCGCGCCGTCCGCGGGTCGGTCGACGCGTCGACCGCGTCGAGCCGTGCGAGGTTCGCGCGGCCCGACAGGTACGGCTGGAACGCGGGCCCCTCGACCAGCGCGCCCACGCGCGGCAGCACGTGCGCCGCGCGCTGCGGCACCGGCTCGCCCAGCAGCTCGACCCGCCCCGACGTGGGCGCGACGAGCCCCAGCAGCATGCGGATCGTCGTCGTCTTGCCCGAGCCGTTGGGTCCCAGGAACCCGTACACGGCCCCGCGCGGCACGACGAGGTCGATGCCGTCGACCGCGACCTGGCCCGTGCGGAACCGCTTGGTCAGGGCGTGCGTGCGGATGGCGTCGTCGGTCACGACCCCAGCCTGCGGCACGGCCGGTGCCGCGGCGCGCAGCGTGGCCGTCACGCGCCGGCGGCGGCGCGCAGCGTGTCCACGGGCACGGCGCCGGCCAGCACGCGGCCGTCGTCGAGCACCAGGACCGACAGCAGCGAGGACTGCAGCGCACGCCCGCCCTCGACGGGCGTCGTCAGCTGGTCGTACAGCGTCGCCGCGTCGAGGTCGACCGGCGGGCCGTCGCCGTCGCCCATGAGCTGGTCGAACAGCTGGTTCGCGCCCTCGCCGCCGCCGAACGACTTCTCGACGTCGGGCAGCGACGCGACCGCGGACGGGTCGCCCGCGAGCAGGGCCGCCACGTCGACGTCCGTCACCTCCACGACCGAGTCCCAGCCCGTGCCCGTGACGGTCACGCCGTCGGGCAGCGGCGCGTCCGCCGGGTCGTCGGGGAGCGTCGACGGCACGTCGCCGTGCGCCGCGAGCGTCGCGTCGTCGGGCAGCGGCACCGTGACCTCGCGGACCTGCGCACCCGGGGGCGTCGTGAACGTCAGCACCGAGTCGGCCGGCGCGGCGAACGTCACGTCCGTGAACCCGAGCTCGAGGGCCGGGGTCTGCGCGTCGTCGCTGCTCCACACCTGCACGCGCAGCGGCGTCCACGTCTGCGCGTCGACCGCGACCACGATCCTGCCGACCAGCGTCGTCGTCGAGGTCGGCGTCACGACCACCTGGTAGGCGTCGCGGCCGGCGACCTTCGTGGCGGCGTCGACGCTCACCGTGGCGTCCTGCTGCGCCTGCTCGAGCGCCTGGCGCCCCAGCTCGGCGGGCGTCGGGAGGTCCGCGGGCGGCGTCGGCGCGGCGTCGTGCAGGCGCTGCGCGCGGGCCGCGTCGTCGGCGGACAGCGCGTAGTGGACCACCTCGTCGTCGGACGACGAGTACGTCCACGCCTGCGTGCCGTCGGCGACCACCGAGTACTCCGACGCGGTTCCCAGCAGCGACACGCGCGAGCGCGCCTCGCCGTCGGTCCACACGCGCAGCGTCGTCGACCCGCCCAGCAGGCTCACCGGGTCCGCGCCGCCGACCTGCACGAGCGACAGGTCCGGCAGGCCGAGGCGCGCGGTGTGCACGACCGTGCCCGACAGCGCCTGCGGCTCGGCCTCGAGCACGCGCGTCACGAGCTCGTCGGGCTGCACGGCGGGCAGCCCGGCCGCGTCGGCGGACGCCAGCAGCGGGGGAGCGGCGAACGCCGCGCCCACGGCGACGACGGCGACGGCGGGCACCGCCCACGCGGCGCGGACGCGGGACCGGGGGGTGACGGGGGTCGTGTCCATGCGACCACGGTGCGCCCCGGGGCCTGAGCGGAACCTGAGCGGCGTGCGTCCCGCGCCCGCGTACGGGTGGGATGCTGCCGGGGTGCGCGTGCTCGTGGTCGACGACGAGGTCGGGCTCGTGCGCGCCCTGCGCCGCGGCCTGACCGCCGAGGGGTTCGCGGTCGACGCCGCGCACGACGGCGAGACGGGCCTGCGGATGGCCGTCGACGGCGAGTACGACGTGCTCGTCGTCGACGTCATGCTGCCGCGGCGCAACGGCTACGACGTCGTCACGGCGCTGCGCGCGCAGGACGTGTGGACGCCCGTGCTCATGCTGTCCGCCAAGGACGGCGAGCACGACGTGGCCGACGGGCTCGACGTCGGCGCCGACGACTACCTCACCAAGCCGTTCTCGTTCGTCGTGCTCGTCGCGCGGCTGCGCGCGCTCGTGCGCCGGCCCGTCGCGCCCCGCCCCGCGGTGCTGCGCGTCGGTGCGCTCGAGCTCGACCCCGCGACCCGCGCCGTCACGCGCGACGGCGCACCGGTCGAGCTGACGGTCCGCGAGACCGCCCTGCTGGAGTACCTGCTGCGGCACGCCGACCGCGTGGTCGGCAAGCTCGAGCTGCTCGACCACGTGTTCGACACGCGCGGCGACGACCCGAACGTCGTCGAGGTGTACGTCGGGTACCTGCGCCGCAAGCTCGGGCGCGACGCCGTCACCACCGTGCGCGGCGCCGGGTACCGCGTCGGCGGGGCCGCGTGAGCACGCCGCCCGGCGGGTGGTGGCGGCGCCGGTGGCGGCACAGCTCGCTGCGCGCGCGCCTCACGCT
>JAEYNO010000287.1 GCA_023412515.1 Actinomycetes bacterium | reverse complement strand
GGTGGCGGCGGCTTCGGCGGCGGAGGTGGCGGCGGCTTCGGCGGCGGCGGCGGAGTCGGCGGCGGCTTCTAGCTCCGCAGGTTCGACACAGGTCCGGTTACTCACGGCAGGGCATCAACGAGGAAGGCACCAGGATGACCGAGAAGCAGTCCATCTTCGGCCGGATCGCGCAGCTGGCGAAGGCCAACATCAACGCGTTGCTCGACCAGGCGGAAGACCCGCAGAAGATGATCGACCAGCTGGTCCGCGACTACACCAACTCGATCGTCGACGCGGAGGGCGCGATCGCCCAGACGATCGGCAACCTGCGCCTGGCGGAGCAGGACTACAACGAGGACGTCCGCGCCGCCGGCGAGTGGGGCCGCAAGGCCCTGGCCGCCTCCACCCGGGCCGACGAGTACCGCAAGGCCGGCGACGCGGCGAACGCCGACAAGTTCGACGCCCTGGCCAAGGTGGCGCTCGGCAAGCAGATCAGCGCCGAGCAGGAGGTCCGTGACGCGGAGCCGATCATCGCGTCCCAGCGCGAGGCGGTGGACAAGCTCAAGACAGGCCTGGCCCAGATGAAGGACAAGCTGGGCGAGCTGAAGTCCCGCCGCGACACGCTCGTCGCCCGCCAGAAGTCCGCACAGGCGCAGCAGCAGGTCACCGAGGCGATCGGATCGATCAACGTGCTCGACCCCACCAGCGAGCTGTCGCGGTGGGAGGACCGGGTGCGCCGCGAGGAGGCGACCACCGCCGGTCACGCGGAGCTCGCCGCATCCTCGCTGGAGGCGCAGTTCCAGGAGCTGGAGTCGTCGGACACCCAGATCGAGATCGAGGCGCGGCTCGCCCAGCTCAAGTCCGGCGGTGCCCCGCAGGTGCT
The DNA here is from genome assembly GCA_023412515.1 of Actinomycetes bacterium. GTDB lineage: Bacteria > Actinomycetota > Actinomycetes > Actinomycetales > Cellulomonadaceae > Cellulomonas. Next base: position 4,098 of record JAEYNO010000287.1, on the reverse strand, counting down.
CGGCACCACGTCGGTGACCGCTCAGATCGAAGCGGAGTAGCAGCCGACATCCAGCGGTCTCTCAGGTTCGGTGCTCACACTGGGGCGGTGAGCACCGAACCCGAGGCACGCCTGCTGGTCGTCGACGACGAGCCGAACATCCGCGAGCTGCTGGCCACGTCGCTGCGGTTCGCGGGCTTCGAGGTGTACGCGGCCGGCAACGGCCAGGCGGCGCTCAAGCTCGCCAAGGAGGTCCAGCCCGACCTCGTCGTGCTCGACGTGATGATGCCGGACCTCGACGGCTTCGCCGTCACCCGCCGGCTGCGGGAGCGTGGCCAGTTCGTGCCCGTGCTGTTCCTCACGGCGCGCGACGACACCTCGGACAAGGTCCAGGGCCTGACCGTCGGCGGCGACGACTACGTCACCAAGCCGTTCAGCCTCGAGGAGGTCGTCGCGCGCATCCGGGCGGTGCTGCGGCGCACCCGGGGCACGGTCGACGAGACCAGCGTGCTGCGGTACGCCGACCTCGAGCTCGACGACGACTCGCACGAGGTGCACCGCGCCGGGGTGGCGATCGACCTCTCCCCCACCGAGTTCAAGCTGCTGCGCTACCTCATGCTCAACCCGAACCGCGTGCTGTCCAAGACGCAGATCCTCGACCACGTGTGGCAGTACGACTGGGGCGGCGACGCGAACATCGTCGAGTCGTACATCTCCTACCTGCGGCGCAAGATCGACCAGCTCACCGACGCCGACGGCCACCGCCTGCCGCCGCTGATCCACACGCGTCGCGGCGTCGGCTACCTGCTGCGCGAGTCGGCGTGAACGAGGCCGGGACCGCGGACGCCCCGCGCGCGCCCGGGCCGCACGACCGCGAGGCCGCCACCGGCGGCGACGCGGTGGCCGCCGACGTCGACGTCCCGGACGAGCGGGACGAGGGTTCGCCCGCCGGTGCCCGGACGGCGATCCCCGCGGCGGTCCGCCGCGCGTGGCGGACGCTCTCGCTGCAGCGCCGCCTCGTGACGATCACCGCCGTGCTCCTGGGCGCGGGCCTCGTGGTCGCGGGGGTCACCGCGGCGACGCTCCTCGAGCGCAGCCTGCTGGGGCCGGTCGACCAGAAGCTCGCGTCGGAGGCGAAGGACGTCGCGAACGACGCCCTGCGGTTCCTCGCCTACGGCGGCGGCACGCTCGGGCCGACCGACTACTACGTGCGCGTGCAGACGGCCACGCAGGACGTGCCGCTGCTCAGCAGCGCCGCCGCCGAGTCGTACGGCACGCCGCTCGTCGACGACCTCTCGCCCGCCGCGGCGCAGGAGATCGCGGGCGAGCCGTTCACGGTCGGCTCGTCGCGGGCCGGCTCGTCGTGGCGCGTCGTCGCCTACCCGTTCGACGGCGGCGGCACGTCGGGCTCGGTGGTGGTGGGGCTGCCCCTCAAGGACATCCACCGCACGGTCGCCGCGATGGGCGTCAGCCTCACGTCGTCGGGGCTCGCGATCGTGCTGCTGGGCGTGGTCGCGGGCGGCTGGGCGGTGCGGCGCTCGCTGCGCCCGTTGCGCGAGATCGAGGCGACGGCGGCGGCGATCGCGGCGGGCGACCTGTCGCGTCGTGTGCCGTCGGCGCCGACGTCGACCGAGGTGGGCCGGCTGGGCGAGGCCCTCAACGGGATGCTCGCGCAGATCGAGGAGGCGTTCGCCGCGCGCACCGCGTCGGAGGCGCGGATGCGCCGGTTCGTGGCCGACGCGTCGCACGAGCTGCGCACGCCGCTCGCGGCGATCCGCGGGTACGCCGAGCTCTACCGCATGGGCGCGCTGCGCACGGACGAGCAGGTGCAGGACACGATGCGACGCATCGAGGGGTCCGCGACGCGCATGGGCTCGCTGGTCGAGGACCTGCTCGCGCTCGCGCGCCTCGACGAGGGCCGGCAGGGCCGGCTCGGCCCGGTCGACCTCACGGTCCTCGCGGCCGACGCCGTGAGCGACCTGCGGGCGCTCGACCCGCGGCGGCCGGTGCGGCTGCAGACCCTCGGCGGTGCGGCGGCCCCCCGGGTGGTCGTGGGCGACGAGGCGCGGCTGCGCCAGGTGCTCGCGAACCTCGTGGGCAACGCCGAGCGGCACACGCCCGCGGGGACGCCGGTGGAGATCGCGGTGGGCCCGGGCGACGACGCGTCGACCGCGGTGCTGGAGGTCCGGGACCACGGCCCGGGCATCGCCCCCGAGCACGCGGCGCGCGTGTTCGAGCGGTTCTACCGGGTCGACGCGTCGCGGACGCGCGACTCGGGCGGGTCGGGCCTCGGCATGGCGATCGTGGCGGCGATCGTCACGTCGCACGGCGGGCGGGTCGCGGTGCACGAGACCCCGGGTGGCGGCACGACCGTGCGGGTGGTGCTGCCGGTCGACGGCCCGCCGCGCGCGCCGGTGCCCCCCGGCGCGGACCCGCAGCACGCCGGTCCGCAGGACGGACCTCCTGGTGTGCCGCCCGCGACGGACGTGGCTACGATGGCGCGTCCGTCGTCAACCTCGTGAGGCTGTTCCATGGGCGTCCATGACGCACCCGCCTGGCTCCTGCCGGCATTCGCTCGCAACGTCGCGGAGGCCGGTGGCACCGCGCCCGCCGACGAGGTCCGCCGCACCGCGGAGGACCTGCTGGAGCGGTGGACGCGCCCCGAGCGGCACTTCCACAACCTCAAGCACCTCGTGGACGTGCTGGCGCGCGTCGACGAGCTCGACGAGGAGGCGCACCACCCCGAGCTGGTGCGGCTCGCGGCGTGGTACCACGGCGCCGTGTTCGACTCGGCGGAGCGCAAGGCGTACGCCAACAAGGGCGGCGAGGACGAGGCCGCGAGCGCGGTGCTCGCCCGCGAGCAGCTGACGGACCTGGGCGTGCCCGAGGCGAACGCGCAGCGCGTGGCGGCGCTCGTCCAGGCGCTGGTGCGGCACTCCCCCGACCCGCACGACATCGACTGCGCGGTGCTGTGCGACGCCGACCTCGCGATGCTCGCCGCCGAGCCGCAGCGGTACAAGGCGTACCTGCACGACGTGCGGTCGGAGTACGCGCACCTGCCGGTCGAGGACTACCTGCGGGCGCGCGTGCGGATCCTGCACAAGCTGCTGGCCCGCCCGTCGCTGTTCGTGAGCCCGCTCGCGCAGCCGTGGGAGGAGCCCGCCCGGCAGAACGTGTCGGCCGAGCTGCAGCGCATCGAGAAGGAGCTCGCGCGCCTCGACGCGCAGCGCGCCGCGGAGGCCGCAACCTCCGACGGGGCGGACCCGGCCGACCCCGGCACCACGGGGACGACGACCGCCTGACGGACGTCCCGCCGTCAGTGCGCGAACAGCCGCGCGGCGTGCGCCTCGGCCTCGGCGTAGGTGCGTGCCGCGGCCTGCATCGCGGCGGCGATCTGCGCGAGCGACTGCTCGACGCGCGCCTGCGTCGCGTTCCACTCGGCGACGACCGCGCCGAACTGGCCGGCCGCGCCGCCGCGCCACGTCGCCTGCAGCTCGACGAGCTGCCGCTGCATGGCCGAGACCTCGGCCTGGATGCTCGCGGACCGCGCGAGGACGGCCGCCGCCGACCCGTCGAGCTGTGCGCTGTCGACCTCGTACCTGCTCATGGACGTCCTCCTCCGGACCGTCGGGGCCGCAGTGCGCGGCGCCGGGACGACGGCGTGGCCGACGCTAGGCGCGCCGCACCGCCGGCCGGCCGTCCGCCCTCGGCGACCGTGGACGCGGCGCGCCGGCACGGCGCTGGGGGTGGCCGGGCGGTCCTGGGGGCACGCGTGACGGCACGTGCGCGGGCAGGACGTACCCTCGCCCGGTGACCGTGCTCGTCGACCCGCCGCTGTGGCCCCGCCACGGCACCGTCTGGGGCCACCTCGTGAGCGACGCGTCGTACGACGAGCTGCACGCGTTCGCGCGCCGCGCCGGCATCCCGCGGCGCGCGTTCGACCACGACCACTACGACGTGCCGGTCGAGCGCTGGGACGACGTCGTCGCGCTGGGCGCCGAGCCCGTCAGCACGCGCGACCTCGTGCGGCGCCTGCGCGCGTCGGGGCTGCGGGTGACGGCGCGCGAGCGCCGCGCCTGACAGCGGCGTCCCGCGACCGCCGCGGCACCGGCCTCCTGC
>JAEYNO010000501.1 GCA_023412515.1 Actinomycetes bacterium | reverse complement strand
CCGCCGCGCAGGGCGGGACGCGCGACGCGCGCGCGACCGGGTGCCCGGCACGCCGACCGCGGGCGTCCGGGGGCGTCCGCCGGGGGCGGGTCGGTAGGGTCGGGGGGTGATCGATCTGCAGCTCCTGCGCCAGGACCCGGACGTCGTGCGTGCCAGCCAGGTGGCGCGCGGCGAGGACCCGCACCTCGTCGACGAGGTGCTCGACGCGGACGCGCGTCGTCGCTCCGCGCTCACCGAGTTCGAGACGCTGCGGGCCGAGCAGAAGTCCCTCGGCAAGCGGGTCGCGCAGGCGTCGGGCGACGAGAAGCAGGCGCTGCTGGCGCACACCAAGGACCTCGCGGCGCGGGTCAAGGCGCTGCAGGCCGACGCGGCCGCGGCCGAGGAGCGCGCGACCGAGCTCGCGCGCCGCATCGGCAACGTCGTGGAGGAGGGCGTGCCCGCGGGCGGCGAGGACGACTACGTCGTGCTCGAGCAGGTCGGCACGCCGCGCGACCTCGCGGCCGAGTACGGCCCCGACTTCGTCGTGAAGGACCACCTCGACCTGGGCGAGGGGCTGCGCGCGATCGACACCGAGCGCGGCGCCAAGGTCTCGGGGTCGCGGTTCTACTTCCTCACGGGCGTGGGTGCCCGGCTCGAGCTCGCGCTGCTCAACGCGGCCGTGGACCTCGCGACGCGCAACGGCTTCACGCTGACGATCACGCCGACGCTCGTGAAGCCCGAGATCATGGCGGGCACCGGGTTCCTCGGCGCGCACGCCGACGAGATCTACCGGCTCGAGGCCGACGACCTGTACCTGGTCGGCACGAGCGAGGTCGCGCTCGCGGGCTACCACGCGGGCGAGATCGTCGACCTGTCGGACGGTCCGCTGCGGTACGCCGGGTGGAGCGCGTGCTACCGGCGCGAGGCCGGGTCGTACGGCAAGGACACGCGCGGCATCATCCGCGTGCACCAGTTCCACAAGGTCGAGGCGTTCGTGTGGGCGCGCCCGGAGGACGCGGCGGACGAGCACCGGCGGATCCTCGCGTGGGAGAAGGAGATGCTCGCGCTCGCCGAGCTGCCGTACCGCGTGATCGACACCGCGGCGGGCGACCTGGGCAGCAGCGCGGCGCGCAAGTTCGACTGCGAGGCGTGGCTGCCGAGCCAGCAGCGCTGGCTCGAGCTGACGTCGACGTCGAACTGCACGACGTTCCAGGCCCGCCGCCTGGGGGTGCGCGAGCGCACCGAGGACGGCACGCGCACGGTCGCGACGCTCAACGGCACGCTGGCCACGACGCGCTGGATCGTCGCGCTGCTGGAGAACCACCAGCAGGCCGACGGCTCGGTGCGGGTGCCGCAGGGGCTGCGCCCGTACCTGGGCGGCCTCGAGGTGCTGGAGCCGGTGCGGTGAGCCGCACGCGCCTCGTCGCGCTCGACGTCGACGGGACCCTCATGTCGTACGACGGCGTGATCTCCGCAGAGGTCCGTCAGGGGGTCGCGGCGCTCGTCGAGGCGGACGTGCACGTGGTCGTCGCGACGGGGCGCGCGGTGCACTCGGCGACGAGCGTGGCCGCGGACCTGGGCCTGACGACGGGCTACGTGGTCGCGTCGAACGGCGCCGTGACGGCACGGCTCGACCCCGACGAGCCGGGCGGGTACGCGGTGACGCGCAGCGTCACGTTCGACCCCGGCCCGGCGCTGCGCACGCTCGCGCTGGAGCTGCCGGACGCGCTGTTCGCGGTCGAGGACCTCGGCGTCGGGTTCCTGGTGTCGCAGCCGTTCCCGCAGAACGAGCTCACGGGCGAGCAGACGGTCGCGACGCTCGAGGAGCTCGCGTCGGCGCCGGCGACGCGCGTGGTCGTGCGCGCGCCCGACAGCACGCCCGAGGAGTTCCACGCGCTCGTCGAGCGCGTCGGGCTGCGCGAGGTGACGTACGCGGTCGGCTGGTCGGCGTGGCTCGACCTCACGCCGGGCGGCGTGACCAAGGCGAGCGCGCTCGAGGAGGTGCGTCGCGAGCTCAGCGTCGAGCCGTACGAGACGCTCGCGCTGGGCGACGGCGAGAACGACGTCGAGATGCTGCGGTGGGCCGCGTGCGGCGTCGCGATGGGGCACGCGAGCGACGTCGTGCGGTCCGCGGCGGACGAGGTGACGGGCACGATCGAGGACGACGGCGCGGTCGAGGTGCTGCGGCGCGTGCTGCGCTGACGCACCCTGCACGACCCCGCGGCGGCGGAGCCGCAGGCCAGCACGCCGCGTGCGTGGGGCTGTGGGCACGAGGTCCCAGGTGAGCGCATTCCGACGTGCCTCGGGCGTGGCGTGACCGAATCGTGACCGAATCGAGCGCTGTCCTGCTTGCGACGACGCCCCGGACGGCGTTGTGTCGTTGCGCCGGATATCGGAGAACGACGACGTTTTGGGGGATCGATGAGGCACATGCACAGGCGTGCCGGCGTACTGGTCGCCGGGACGGTCGCGGCGCTCGCGCTCGCGGCCTGCAGCACGGGTGAGGGCGGGACGCCGGGCGGCACCGGGACGTCCGGCGGCACGGCCGGCGGGTCGGTCGACTGCGCCGACTACGAGCAGTACGGCGACCTCAGCGGCAAGACGATCACGGTCTACGCCGGCATCGTCGCGCCCGAGGACACGCCCTACATCACGTCCTTCAAGCCGTTCGAGGAGTGCACGGGCGCGAAGGTCGACTACCAGGCCGACAAGCAGTTCGAGCAGCAGATCCTGGTCCGTGCGCAGGCGGGCAACACGCCCGACATCGCGATCGTCCCGCAGCCCGGCCTGCTGGCCCAGCTCGTCGCGACCGGCACGGTCAAGGCGGCTCCCGAGGGCGTCGCCAAGAACGTCGAGGAGTTCTGGGACCCGTCCTGGAAGGAGCTCGGCTCGGTCGACGGCACGTTCTACGCCGCACCGTCGGGCGCGAGCGTGAAGTCGCTCGTCTGGTACTCGCCGAAGCAGTTCGAGGACAACGGATACGAGGTCCCCAAGACGCTCGACGAGCTCAAGAGCCTCACCGAGAAGATCGTCGCGGACGGCAACAACAAGCCGTGGTGCGCGGGCATCGCGTCCGGCGAGGCCACGGGCTGGCCGCTCACCGACTGGATGGAGGACTTCGTCCTGCGCGTCGGCGGCGGCGACGTGTACGACCAGTGGGTCAAGCACGAGATCGCGTTCAACTCCGAGGTGCCGACCGAGGCCCTCGACATGGTCGGCGAGTACCTCAAGGAGCCGGCCAACGTGAACGGCGGCTTCGGCGACGTCTCGACGATCGCCACCACCGCGTTCCAGGACGCCGGTCTGCCGATCCTGCAGGACCAGTGCTCGCTGCACCGGCAGGCGTCGTTCTACGCGGCGAACTTCCCCGAGGGCACGAACATCGCGGAGGACGGCGACGTGTTCGCGTTCTACCTGCCCGCCAAGGACGACTCCACCAAGCCGGTGCTCGGCGCCGGCGAGTTCGTCACCGCGTTCTCCGACCGCCCCGAGGTGCAGGCGCTCCTCGAGTTCTGGTCCACCGACACGTGGGCCAACCTCAAGGCCAAGGCCTCGTCCGACGAGACCAACGGCGGCTGGATCTCCGCCAACAAGGGCCTCGACACCGCGAACCTCGTGAACCCGATCGACAAGCTCTCGGCCGAGATCCTGCTCGACCCGGCCTCCGAGTTCCGGTTCGACGGCTCCGACCAGATGCCCGCCGCCGTCGGCAACGGCGCGTTCTGGCGCGAGGCGACCGCGTGGATCACGGGGCAGTCCACCCAGGAGACCCTCGACAAGATCGAGGCCGCCTGGCCGTGACGGGTGACGTGACGCGCGGGTCCTGACGGGCCCGCACGTCCGGTCCGCAGCCGGACCGCCCCGCCCGCGTGGTGGGGCGGTCCGGCCGTCAACCGGCGGGTGCGCACGCGCGCACCCGTCCCCGTCCACGGTCCCCTGCCCTGGGAGGCTCGATGAACATCGCCGACAAGCTCGTCGCGATGGTGCTGGCGCTCGTGGCGTTCGCCGCGGTGATCGGCCTGGTCCTGCTCGTCGTCTCGTTGCTGGAACGGCGCGGCGCCCGCCGCGTCGCGTGGTTCTTCGTCGGCCCGACCGTGCTGCTGCTGCTCGTCGGGCTCGTGTACCCCGCGGGCCGCACGGTCGTGCGCTCGCTGTACGACGCGGCCGGCTCGTCGTTCATCGGCCTGAGCAACTACACCGCGGTCTTCAGCTCGCCCGACCAGCTCGTGGTCCTGCGCAACACCGTGCTGTGGGTGCTCGTCACACCCGTCGTCGCGACCGTCGTCGGCCTGCTGTACGCGATCTGGGTCAACGGCGCCCGCGGCGAGGCCGCCGCGAAGGCGCTGATCTTCCTGCCGATGGCGATCTCGTTCGTCGGCGCGTCGATCATCTGGAAGTTCGTCTACGAGTACCGGTTCTACGACCCGACGCTCGCCAACAACCCCGACCAGATCGGCCTGCTCAACCAGCTCCTCGTGTGGGTCGGCCTGCCGCCGCAGCAGTTCCTGCTGAACCAGCCGTGGAACAACCTGTTCCTCATCGTCGTGATGATCTGGATCCAGGCCGGCTTCGCGATGACGATCCTGTCGGCGGCGATCAAGGCGATCCCCGCCGAGATCGTCGAGGCCGCGCGGCTCGACGGCGTCACCGCCACGGAGATGTTCCGGTTCGTCACCGTGCCCGCGATCCGCCCGACCCTGGTCGTGGTCCTCACGACCATCGCCATCGGGTGCCTCAAGGTGTTCGACATCGTCCGCACCATGACCGGCGGCCTGTACGGCACCTCGGTCGTCGCGAACGAGTTCTACACGCAGTCCTTCACGGCCGGGAACCAGGGGCTCGGCGCCGCGCTCGCGGTCCTGCTGTTCATCCTGGTGATCCCGATCATCGTCTACAACGTCCGGCAGCTGCGACGAGCGGAGGCACGATGACCACGACCCCGCCCCCGCCGCAGGTCGTCGCACCCGCCGGCAGCGACGCCGGCACCGTGCGCGGCGACGTCGGCGCCACGCTGCGGGCCACGAAGAAGCGCCTGACGTCGCCGTGGGCGACGTTCGCCGCCGTCGTGCTCGCCGTGATCTGGACCATCCCGACGTTCGGGCTGCTCGTCACGTCGTTCCGCCCCGCGGCCGACATCAACGCCACCGGCTGGTGGACAGTCCTGACGAACCCGAACTTCACGCTCGAGAACTACCAGACGGTGATGGCGGTCGACTCGTCCCAGTCGCTGCTGCCGTTCATCATCAACTCGGTCGTCATCACGATCCCGTCGGTCGTGCTGCCGATCTTCCTCGCGACGCTCGCGGCGTACTCGTTCGCGTGGATGCGGTTCCCGGGCCGCGACGCGCTGTTCGTCGCCGTGTTCGCGCTCCAGGTCGTGCCGATCCAGGTCACGCTCATCCCGCTGCTGACGCTCTACGCGGACATCGGCGTGGCGGGCACGTTCTGGGCCGTGTGGATCTCGCACACGATGTTCGGCCTGCCGCTCGCGGTCTTCCTGCTGCACAACTTCATGCGGGAGATCCCGGGCGAGCTCATCGAGGCCGCGCGGGTCGACGGCGCCGCGCACGTCACGGTGTTCTTCCGCCTCATGCTGCCGCTGCTCAAGCCCGCGCTCGCGGCGTTCGGCATCTACCAGTTCCTGTGGGTGTGGAACGACCTGCTCGTGGCGCTGACGTTCGCCGGGTCGTCCAACACGGTCGCGCCCATGACCGTCGCGCTGTTCAACCTCACGGGGACCCGCGGGTCCCAGTGGTTCCTGCTGTCGGCGGGCGCGTTCGTCTCGATCATCGTCCCGGCGATCGTTTTCCTGTCGCTCCAGCGGTACTTCGTCCGCGGCCTGCTCGCGGGGTCCGTCAAGGGCTGAGCCGCCCGCCCCCGCGCTGTTCGTCGTCTCCGGGCTGACGCAGTACCTCGGTGCGGCCGTCGCGGTCGGGCTGTTCGCGGTGCTCCCCGCGGGCACGGTCGCGTGGTTGCGCGTCGCCGTCGCGGGCGTGCTGCTGCTCGCGTGGCGCCGCCCGTGGCGCGTGCGGGCGCTGTGGGAGCCGCGCCGCCTCGCGGTCACGGTCCTGTTCGGCGTCGTCCTCGCGACGATGAACGTCGCGTTCTACGTCGCGATCGAGCACCTGCCGCTCGGCACGGCCGTCGCGCTCGAGTTCCTCGGGCCGGTGGCCGTCGCCGCCGTCACCGGCTCGGGCTGGCGCGAGCGCGCCGCCATCGGGGTCGCGGCGGTCGGGGTCGTGCTGCTCGCGGGCGTCAGCCTCGACACCGGCCCCGGCGCGGTCGCCGGGCTCGTCGCGATCGGCGTGGCAGCGGCGTGCTGGGCCGGCTACATCGTGCT
>JAEYNO010000447.1 GCA_023412515.1 Actinomycetes bacterium | reverse complement strand
GGCGCGGGGCCGTCGGGCGTCGCCGCCACCGAGCGGGGGCGGTCGCTCGTGCGGTGCTCGTCGCGCGCGCGAGCCGGCTTGCTGACCAGCACCGCGACCCCAGACGGCGGCGTGCGCGGCACGAGCTGGTCGAGCAGCGTCGCGAGCTCCTCGCCCGAGGCGGGCCGCTCCGACGGCTCCTTCGACAGCAGCCGCAGCACGAGCGCCGCGAGCTTGCGGTCGACCGCGGCGGGCAGCGGCGGCACGGGGTCGTTGACGTGCGCGACCGCGATGTCGACGGCCGTCGGCCCCGTGAACGGCCGCTTGCCCGCCAGCGCCTCGTACGCGACGACGCCGAGCGAGTACAGGTCGGACAAGGGAGTGGCGGGGCGTCCGACGGCCTGCTCGGGGGACAGGTACTGCGCGGTCCCCATGACCATGCCGGTCGCGGTCATCGTCTTCTGGTTGGAGGCCAGCGAGACGCCGAAGTCGGTGATCTTCACCTTGCCCGAGCGCGCCAGCAGGATGTTGCCGGGCTTCACGTCGCGGTGCACGACGCCCGCGAGGTGCGCGGCGTGCAGCCCGCGCGCGGTCTGCGCGAGCACGGGCAGCAGGCGCTGGGGAGAGAGCACGGGCTCGCGCTCGAGCAGGTCGGACAGCGGTTCGCCGACGACGAGCTCCATCACGAGGTACGCCGAGCCGTCCTGCTCGCCGTAGTCGAAGAGCGCCGCGATGTGCGGGTGGTGCAGCGACGCGGAGTTGCGAGCCTCGGTGCGGAAGCGCTCGAGGAACCCGGCGTCGCCGGCGAACTCGGCGCGCAGCACCTTGACGGCGACCGCGCGGGCGAGCGCGTCGTCGTTCGCCTCCCAGACCTCGCCCATCCCGCCGACGGCGATGCGGCGCAGCAGGCGGTAGCGGCCACCGCCGAGCGCGACACCCGGTGCGGTCCTCATGAGCCCAGCACCGCCTCGATGACGGCCTTCGCGACGGGCGCGGCCACGCCGCCGCCGGTCGCCTCGTTGCCCAGCGACCCGCCGTTCTCGACGATCACGGCGACGGCCACGCGCGGTGCGTCGGCGGGGGCGAACGCCGTGAACCACGCGTGCGGCGGCTGGCCCTCGAGCGTCTGCGCGGTGCCGGTCTTGCCGGCGACCTGCACGCCGGGGACCTGCGCCGCGCGGCCCGTGCCGGAGTCGACGACGCCGATCATCATCCGCGTGAGCTCGTCGGCGGTCGCGGCGGAGACGGCCTGCGAGTACTGCTCGGGCTCGTTCTGCGACACCACGGTGAGGTCGGCGGAGCGCACCGTGTCGACGAGGTACGGCTTCATGAGGCGCCCGTCGTTGGCGATGGCCGACGCGACCATCGCCATCTGCAGCGGCGACGCCTGCACGTCACGCTGCCCGATGGCCGTCTGGGCGAGGGCCGGCGGGTCGAGGTCGGTGGGGAACACCGAGCGCGTGACGGGCAGCGGCACCGTCAGGTCGGGGTCGTCGAAGCCGAACCTGGCCGACTGCTCGCGCAGCGCGTCCTCGCCGAGCGTGACGCCGAGCTCGGCGAACGCCGTGTTGCACGAGATCCGCAGCGCGTCGGCGAGCGAGACCTGGTCGCCCCCGCAGCTGCCGCCGCCGAAGTTCGTGATGGGGCGGGACGTCTGCGGCGGCGTGTACTCGACCGGCGACGGCACGGGCGTGTCCGCCGTGTAGGTGCCCGACTCGAGCGCGGCCGCGGCCGTGACCAGCTTGAACGTCGAACCGGGCGCGTAGCGCTCCTGGGTCGCGTTCGACCGCAACGGGTTGCCGGGTGCCGCCTCGAGCGCGCGGTAGGCGGCGGACGCCTCGCTGGTCGAGTGCACCGCCAGCGCGTTGGGGTCGAACCCGGGGGTCGACACGAGCGCGAGGATCCGCCCCGTGGTCGGCTCGATCGCGACGACGGCGCCGTCCTGGTCGCCGAGCGCGGCGCGCGCGGCCTGCTGGGCGGCGGGCAGGATCGTCGTCTCGACGGCCGCGCCCTCCGGGCGGCGCCCCGTGAGCAGGTCGCGGATGCGGCTGAAGAACAGCTGGTCGGACCGGCCCGTGAGCTGCGGGTTCTCGGCCTCCTCCAGCTGCGTGCGGCCGTTGGCGATCGAGTAGAAGCCCGTCACCGCCGAGTACAGGTCGCCGTCGGCGTAGGTGCGCTGGTAGCCGAACGGGTCGTCGACGGGCACCGAGGACGCGATCGCGACGCCGCCGGCCACGATGGGCCCCCGCGCGTTGCCGTGCTCGCGGTACAGGCCGCGCACGTTGCGGCTGTCGGTGTTCAGCGACTCCGCCTGGAAGAACTGGACCCAGGTGGCGGCGCCCATGAGCGCCACGAACATGACGAGCGTGAGGGTCGCGAGGCGGCGCAGCGGGGTGTTCACCGCAGGTCACCTCCCAGTCGCTCGGTCGGGTTGTCGTCGGGGTCGGGCCGCTCGGGCGCGTCGGCCGGGCGGCCGGACGTGCGCACGGGTGCGCTGCCGGGCCGTGCGGCGGGCGTCCCGCCGGCGGGCGTCCCGGTGCGGCCGGTGCTGCGCCCCCCGCGCACCGGTCGCGCGTCGCCGATCGGTGGCAGCGGCACGCCGACGTCGGGCGTCGCGATCGTGCGCACCGCGGGGACGGGCCGCCGGGCCTCGTCGGAGATCCGCAGCAGCAGCGCCGCGATCATCCAGTTCGCCACGAGCGACGACCCGCCGTACGCGAGGAAGGGCGTGGTCAGTCCCGTCAGGGGGATGAGCCGCGTGACGCCCCCGACGACGACGAACAGCTGCACCGCGACGACGAACGACAGGCCGCCCGCGAGGAGCTTGCCGAAGCCGTCGCGCACGCCGATCGCGATGCGCATGCCGCGCTCGACGAGCACGGTGTACAGCAGCAGGATCGCGACCAGGCCGGTGAGCCCGAGCTCCTCGCCGAGCGCCGCGACGATGAAGTCGGAGTACGCGAACGGCACGAGGTCGGGTCGCCCCTGGCCCAGCCCGGTCCCGAACAGCCCGCCGTTCGCCATGCCGAACAGCCCGTACACGAGCTGGCCCGAGCCGCCGTACTGGCGGCTGAACACCTCGTTGTCGAGCGCGTGCAGCCAGACGTCGAAGCGTGCCGCGACGTGGCTGAACGTGGCGGCCGCGACGGCCGCACCGCCGGCGAACAGCGTGAGGCCGATGACGATCCACGACGTGCGTTCGGTCGCGAGGTAGAGCACCGCGACGAACAGGCCGAAGAACATGAGCGACGTGCCGAGGTCGCGCTGCAGCACGAGCACCGCGAGCGAGGCCGCCCAGACCACGAGGATCGGGCCGAGGTCCCGCGCGCGCGGCAGCTGCAGGCCGAGCAGCCGCTTGCCGGCCAGCGCGAGCGTGTCCCGGTGCGTCACGAGGTACCCGGCGAAGAACACCGCGAGGGCGATCTTCGCGAACTCGGCGGGCTGCATGCCGACGGGGCCGACCCGGATCCAGATCCGTGCGCCGTTCACCGTCCGGCCGAGGCCCGGCAGCAGCGGCAGCAGGATGAGCACGAGGCCGACGACCATCGCCGTGTACGTGTACCGCCGCAGCGTGCGGTGGTCGCGCAGCACCAGCAGCACGACGATCGCCAGCACCACGGAGATGGCCGTCCAGGCGAGCTGCCGGTCGGCGATGTCGGCGTCGTCGCGCCCGCGCGCCGCGTAGGCGATCGAGATGCGGTAGATCATCGCCAGGCCGATGCCGTTGAGCGCGACCACCACGGGCAGGATCACCGGGTCGGCGTAGGGCGCGCGGAGGCGCAGCACGACGTGCACGGCGAACGCGAGCACGGTCGTGCCGACGGCGTAGGTCATGGCGTGCGGCGGGACGGCGCCCGTCGCGCCGAGACCCGCGAGCACGTACCCGGCGATCCCGATGACCAGGGCGGGCACGAGCAGCAGCAGCTCGGTCCCGCGACCCGGACGGACCCGGTGGGGCTGGACGCTCGCCATCACAGCGCCGCGGCGGCCGGTCCGGGGCCGGACGTGCCGACCGCGGCGGTCGCCTCGCCGGCGGCGGGGTCGCCCGCGGCGGGGTCACCGGCGGCGGGCTCCGGCTCGCCGGGCGGCGGGACGACCGGCTCGGTGGGAAGCGGGTCCAGGGTCTCGCCGGGCGTCGACGGGAGCGTGGGCGTCGGGACCGGCGTGGGGGTCGGCTCGGGTCGCGCGTCGTCGGCCAGCATCGCGACGAGACGGCGGGCCTCCTGCAACGAGCTCGCGGAGATCGTCTGCTCGACCCGCTCGCGCAGGTAGTCCGGCAGGTCGTCGACCTCCACGTCGGACGCCTCGACGAGCTCCGCGAGCTCGACCGGGCCGAGGCTCTGCGGGATCCCGCGGTACACGGCGACCGTGCCGCCGGACGCGGCGACGAAGTACTGGGTCTGCGTCCACGCGTAGCCGCCGACGAGGGCGGCGACGAGGGCGAGACCCGCGACGACCCATGCGACGACCAGCCCGCGGCGGCGCGGCGGCGGCGCGAGCGGCTCGTCCTCGTCCTCGGGTGCGGCCTGGACCGTGGCCGGCACGGTCGGCCCGTCGTCCGCGGCACCCGTGCCGTCGTCCGCGGAGGCGGACCGGGCGCTGCGCGACAGCCGTGCGG
>JAEYNO010000443.1 GCA_023412515.1 Actinomycetes bacterium | reverse complement strand
GGGCGGTGCCGGCGTGGTCGGCACCCCGGCGGCCGACACCCCGCAGACCGCGACGGAGGCCGCGCACGAGGCCGGCGCCCAGCACGTGGCGGGTGCCTCGCTCGTCGGGCGGGACGGCAGGGCGCCGATCGACGTCGTCGACGTGCGGCGCGGCATGTTCGGCACGGCGGACGCCGGTGACACCTCCGGCTACGGCGGGCTCGTGACGACCATCGCGATGCCCGGCCCGAGCGAGCGGCCCTACGGCGGCTGGTTCGACGAGGTCGTGGACATCCTCGCCGAGGTGCTCGGCGAGCAGGGCATCGCGTTCGACGACGCCGTGGAGTCCGTCGTGGTGGACCGCGGCGAGCTGACCCTGCACGTGCGTCCCCGGTACGTCGTCGAGGTGTGCCGCGCGCTGCGCGACGACCAGGACCTGCGCTTCGAGCTGGGCCTCGGCGTCTCGGGCGTGCACTTCCCGGGCAACCCGGGCCGCGAGCTGCACGCCGTCTACCACCTGTGCTCGGTGACGCACGGGCGGCGCCTGCGCCTCGACGTCGCGGTGCCCGACGCCGACCCGCACATCCCGTCGACCGTCTCGGTCTACCCGGGCCACGACTGGCACGAGCGCGAGACGTACGACTTCTTCGGCATCGTCTTCGACGGCCACCCCGGCCTGGCGCGCATCGAGATGCCGGACGACTGGACCGGCCACCCCCAGCGCAAGGACTACCCGCTCGGCGGGATCCCCGTGGAGTACAAGGGCGCGCAGGTCCCGCCGCCCGACCAGCGGAGGGCGTACTCATGACCCAGACCCCCAGGACGGCACCTGGCGCGGCACCCCACGCGACCGCGCACATCGTCGAGGAGCCGGACGCCCGGGTCTTCGAGGCGTCGGGCGGCGACTGGTCCGACATCGCGGAGGAGGCCACGCGCCTCGCCGAGGAGCGGATCGTCGTCAACATGGGTCCGCAGCACCCGTCGACGCACGGCGTGCTGCGCCTCATGCTCGAGATCGACGGCGAGACCGTCACCGAGGCCCGGGCCGGCATCGGCTACCTCCACACGGGCATCGAGAAGAACATGGAGTTCCGCACCTGGACCCAGGGCGTGACCTTCTGCACCCGCATGGACTACGTCGCGCCGCTGTTCCAGGAGGCCGCGTACTGCCTCGCGGTCGAGAAGCTCCTCGGCATCACCGACGACGTGCCCGAGCGCGCGAGCGTCATCCGCGTGCTGATGATGGAGCTCAACCGCATCTCGTCGCACCTGATCTTCCTGGCCACGGGCGGCAACGAGCTCGGCGCCACGACGATCATGATCCTCGGGTTCACGGCGCGCGAGGAGATCCTCAAGATCTTCGAGATGATCTCCGGCCTGCGCATGAACCACGCGTACATCCGCCCCGGCGGCGTCGCGCAGGACGTGCCCCCGGGCTCGATCGACGCGGTCCGCGAGGCGCTCGGCAAGGTGCGGGGCTACCTGCGCCAGCTCGAGGACCTCATGCTGGCCAACCCGATCCTGCAGGCGCGCATGAAGGACGTCGGCACGCTGAGCCTCGCGGGCTGCATGGCCCTGGGCGTCACGGGCCCGATCCTGCGCTCGACCGGCCTGCCGTACGACGTGCGCAAGGCGAACCCGTACAGCGGCTACGAGACGTACGACTTCGACGTGCCCGTCAACGACGGCGCGGACGCGTGGAGCCGGCTCCTGCTGCGCATCGAGGAGTGCTACCAGTCGATGCGGATCGTCGAGCAGTGCCTCGAGCGGCTCGCGAAGCCGGGCCCGGTCATGGTGGCCGACAAGAAGGTCGCGTGGCCCGCGCAGCTCGCGATCGGCACCGACGGCATGGGCAACTCGCTCGACCACATCAAGGAGATCATGGGCACCTCGATGGAGTCCCTGATCCACCACTTCAAGCTGGTCACCGAGGGCTTCCGCGTCCCCGCGGGCCAGGTGTTCCAGACCGTCGAGCACCCGCGCGGCGAGCTGGGCGTGCACCTGGTGTCCGACGGCGGCACCAAGCCGTACCGGGCGCACTTCCGCGACCCGTCGTTCAACAACCTGCAGGCCGTCTCCATGATGTGCGAGGGCGGGCAGATCGCCGACGTGGTCGTCGCCGTGGCGTCGATCGACCCGGTGCTGGGAGGGGTGGACCGCTGATGTCCGTCGAGCACGCAGACGCGGCCGCGCCGCACGGGCACGGTCGCGTGCCCGGCGAGCGGCACGCCACCGGCTACGACGACGCGACGCGCGCGCGCCTGACCCGGGACGCCGACGAGATCGTCGCGCGGTACCCGCAGGCCCGCTCGGCGCTGCTGCCGATGCTGCACCTGGTGCAGTCCGAGGACGGCTACGTCAGCCCGCGCGGCATCGCGTTCTGCGCGGCGCACCTGGGCCTGACGACCGCTGAGGTGTCGGCCGTCGCGACGTTCTACACGCAGTACAAGCGGCACCCCAACGGCACGTACACCGTGGGGGTCTGCACCAACACGCTGTGCGGGGTCATGGGCGGCGACGCGATCTGGGAGGAGCTCAGCGAGCACCTCGGGGTCGGGCACGACGAGACGACGCCCGACGGCGCGATCACGCTCGAGCGCATCGAGTGCAACGCGGCGTGCGACTACGCGCCCGTCGTGATGGTCAACTGGGAGTTCTTCGACGAGCAGACGCCCGCCTCGGCAGTCGAGGTCGTCGACCGGCTGGTCGCGGGCGAGCCGGTGGCCCCCACGCGCGGGCCGTCGCGGGTCGGCACGTTCAAGGAGATCAGCCGCGTGCTCGCGGGCTTCCCCGACGGTCGCGCAGACGAGGGCGTGGGCGCGGGCGCGGCCACGCTGCGCGGCACGGCGCTCGCCAAGGAGCGCGGCTGGACGGCCCCGTCGTTCGACGCCGACGAGCGGGCCGCCGCGGCGGCCGCGCAGGTCGACGACGGCGCGCCCGAGGTCGGCGAGGAGCAGTCGAGCGCGCAGCACGCGCCGACCACCCCGGCCGACACCTCGCCCACGGGCGAGCAGCGCAAGCAGAAGTCCGACGACGCGAAGGAGTCGTGATGACGACCCTGACCCCCGTGCTGTCCGCGCACTGGGACGCGGACCGGTCGTGGAAGCTCGCGCGCTACGAGGCCGACGGCGGCTACCGCGGCCTGCGGCGCGCGCTCGGCATGCCCGCGGCCGACGTCGTGACCACGGTCAAGGACTCGGGCCTGCGCGGTCGTGGCGGCGCCGGCTTCCCGACGGGCATGAAGTGGGGCTTCCTGCCCGCGCCCGACGGCGGCCCCCGCTACCTGGTCGTCAACGCCGACGAGTCCGAGCCGGGCACCTGCAAGGACATCCCGCTCATGATGGCGAGCCCGCAGGAGCTCGTCGAGGGTGTGATCATCACGTCCTACGCGATCGGCTGCCACCACGCGTTCATCTACCTGCGCGGCGAGGTCGTGCACGTCTACCGCCGGCTCCTGGAGGCCGTGCGCGAGGCGCGCGAGGCCGGGTACGTCGGCACCGACATCCTCGGGTCGGGCTTCGACCTCGAGATCACGGTGCACGCGGGTGCCGGCGCGTACATCTGCGGCGAGGAGACGGCGCTGCTCGACTCGCTCGAGGGCCTGCGCGGGCAGCCGCGCCTCAAGCCGCCGTTCCCCGCGGTCGCGGGCCTGTACGCGCGCCCGACCGTCGTGAACAACGTCGAGTCGATCGCGTCGGTGCCGGGCATCCTGCGCGGCGGCGCCGAGTGGTTCACGTCGATGGGCACCGAGCGCTCGGCCGGCCACGGCATCTTCTCGCTGTCGGGGCACGTGACGCGTCCCGGGCAGTACGAGGCGCCGCTGGGCATCACGCTGCGCGAGCTGCTCGACATGGCCGGCGGGGTCCGCGAGGGCCACGAGCTGAAGTTCTGGACGCCCGGCGGGTCGTCGACGCCGATCTTCACCGCCGAGCACCTCGACGTGCCGCTCGACTACGAGTCGGTCGGCAAGGCCGGCTCGATGCTCGGCACGCGTGCGCTGCAGATCTTCGACGAGACGACGTCGGTGGTCCGCGCGGTGTCGCGCTGGATCCAGTTCTACAAGCACGAGTCGTGCGGCAAGTGCACGCCCTGCCGCGAGGGCACGTTCTGGCTCGCGCAGATCATGGGGCGGCTCGAGGCCGGCCAGGGCACGAGCGCCGACATCGACCTGCTGCTCGACCTGTGCGACAACATCCTGGGCCGTGCGTTCTGCGCGCTCGGCGACGGCGCGACGAGCCCCGTGACCAGCGCGATCAAGTACTTCCGGGAGGAGTTCGAGGCGGGCACGCACACGCCCGCCGACGTCCTGTTCCCGCCCGAGCGCAGCGCGCTCTTCGACTACACGCCGCGTCGTCGCACGCAGCTCGCGGGGGTGCACGCATGACGATCACGACCCCGAGGAACACCTCGGGCACGCCGCTCGTGCCGGCCGCGCCGCCGGTCACCGCGCCCGAGCCGGAGGCGACCGTGACGTTCACGGTCGACGGCATCGAGACGACCGTGCCCAAGGGCACGCTCGTCATCCGCGCCGCCGAGCAGCTCGGCATCCAGATCCCGCGGTTCTGCGACCACCCGCTGCTCGCGCCCGCGGGGGCGTGCCGGCAGTGCCTCGTCGAGGTGTGGGCGCCCGGCCGCGACGGCAACGTCGCGAAGATGCCGAAGCCGCAGGCGTCCTGCACGCTCGAGGCGACGCCCGGCATGCAGGTGAAGACGCAGCACACGTCGCCCGAGGCCGACAAGGCCCAGCACGGCGTCATGGAGCTGCTGCTCATCAACCACCCGCTCGACTGCCCCGTCTGCGACAAGGGCGGCGAGTGCCCGCTGCAGAACCAGGCCATGAGCAACGGCCGCGCCGCGACGCGGTTCGTCGACGTCAAGCGCACGTTCCCCAAGCCGATCGCCGTGTCGACGCAGATCCTGCTGGACCGTGAGCGGTGCGTGCTGTGCCAGCGCTGCACGCGGTTCTCCGAGGAGATCGCGGGCGACGTGTGGATCGACCTGCAGAAGCGCGGCGCGCAGCAGCAGATCGGCACGTTCGACACGCAGGTGCTCGGGTTCGCGGGCGACGCGCCCGTCGGTGCGTCGACGGTGGACACGAGCGGGCGCCCGTTCGCGTCGTACTTCTCCGGCAACACCGTGCAGATCTGCCCCGTGGGCGCGCTGACGTCGGCCGCGTACCGGTTCCGCGCGCGCCCGTTCGACCTGGTCTCGACGCCGGGCGTCGCCGAGCACGACGCGAACGGGTCGGCCATCCGCGTCGACCACCGCCGCGGGGTCGTGCTGCGCCGCCTGGCGGGCGACGACCCGGTGGTCAACCAGGAGTGGATCACCGACAAGGACCGCTTCGGCTTCCACTGGCAGTCCGCGCCGGACCGCGTCACGACGCCGATGGTGCGCCGCCGCGGCGCCGACGGCACGCGCGGCGAGCTCGAGCCCTGCTCGTGGGTCGAGGCGCTCGACACCGCGGCCGAGGGCCTGCGGGCCGCGATCGCCGGGGCGGGGGTCGGCGTGCTGCCCGGCGGCCGCCTCACGCTCGAGGACGCGTACGCGTACGGCAAGTTCGCGCGCCTCGCGCTCGGCACCAACGACGTCGACCACCGCGCCCGGCCGCACTCGGCCGAGGAGACCGCGTTCCTCGCGCACCACGTCGCGGGCCGCACGCTGCAGGTGACGTTCGGCGACCTGGTCGCCGCGCCCGCCGTGCTGTGCGTCGCGTACGAGCCCGAGGAGGAGGGCGGCATCGTCTTCCTGCGGCTGCGGGGGTCCGTGGTCGCGGGTCGCACGCGCGTGTTCTCGGTCGCGGCCCTCGCGAGCCGGGGCCTCGAGCGCCTGGACGGCACGCTGCTCGCGGCCGCGCCCGGCACCGAGCCCGAGGTGCTCGACGCGATCGCGACGGGTGCGGACGACGTGCTCGGTGCGACCGCCGAGGCGCTGGCGGCCGAGGGTGCCGTGATCGTCGTCGGCGAGCGCGCCGCGACGGTCCCCGGCACGCTCACGGCGGTGCTGCGGCTCGCCG
>JAEYNO010000273.1 GCA_023412515.1 Actinomycetes bacterium | reverse complement strand
GCCGCGCCCCGCCCGCTGTTCCCGCCGGCCGACCCCGCACCCGCGCCAGGGCGCTTCGTCCGCCTCGCGCTCGAGTCGCGCGCGCTCGCCGTCGCGGCGACCGTCGTCTCGACCCGCTGCGCCGTGAGCACCGGCACGGTGCTGCTCGCGGCCGCCTCGGTCGTCCTCGGGCGGCTCGTCGGGCAGGACCGCGTGGTCCTCCAGCTGATCGCCAGCAACCGCCTCGACGAGCGCAGCCGCAGCCTCGTGGCGCCGCTCGCCGAGAACGCACTGTTCGCGATCGACGTCTCGGGGGCCGACGCGCCGGGCGGGTTCGCCACGACGGCGCGCCGCGCGTTCGCGTCGGGCCTCAACGCGTACCGCCACGCGCAGTACGACCCGCGCGCGCGGGACGAGCTCGTCGCGCAGGAGCGCGCGCGCGACGCGGACCTCGATCTGGGCTGCTTCTTCAACGACATGCGGATCGGGCGGGACTGGGGCGTGGACGTCGAGGCGTACCCCGACGTGGACTCCGTCCGGGCGCTGCGCGACGGCACGCGCGTGCGGCACGTCGGCTCGTGGGACCGGCAGGACGCCACGTGCTTCGTCGGCGTCGACGACGCGGACGGCGCGTGCGTGCTCTACCTCATGGCGGACACGGCGCTCGTGCCCGAGCCGCGCATCGAGGCGCTGCTGCGGGAGATGGAGTCGGTCGTGGTCGAGGCGGTCGCACCGTGAGGGCCGCGCGCGCCCGCGTCGCCGGGTGGCGGCCGTGAACCCGCTCGCCTACACGCCGCGCCTCGTGCGGACGCTGCCACCGGTGCGTGCCCACGGGCGCGTGCTCAAGGCCTACGCGATGTTCGCCCGGCCCGCCGAGCGCGATCGTGTGCCGAGCCCCGACTGGCTCGCGGAGCAGGCGGCCGCGGTGCTCGAGGGGCCCGCGGGGCCCGGGGACCACGAGGCCGGCTTCCTCATGCTGCACGCGGGCATGGAGCGGGACTACCTGCTCGTCAGCCAGTGGTACGACGCCGACATGCTCAAGCACTGGGTGCGCGGCGTCGAGGTGGACGCCGAGGGCCGCACGACGCTCGTGCCGCTCGAGCAGCGCCAGCTCGTCGCGTGCGTGTGGGAGCTCGAGGTCGTCGCGTTCGAGCGGGACGCCTGGGTCACGACCGTGATGCTGCGGGGCCGGCTGGACCGCGAGACGCTCGACGACTACCTCGCGACGACGTTCGAGGGGTGGGTGTGAGCGCCGCGCTCGCCGTCGTGCCGCTGCCGACGGACCGGCTCGACGAGCTGCTGGAGCTGTGCCGCGAGCACGCCGCGTACGAGGGGGCCGAGTTCCGCGAGGACGGTCAGGTGGACCGGTGGCGGGCCGCGCTGGGCGCGGACGTCCCGGCGCTGCACGCGTGGGCCGCGCTCGACGGGGACCGCATGTGCGGGTTCATGACCGCGACGACCGACTTCGCCACCTGGAGCGCCCGGCGGTTCGCGTACCTGGACTGCCTGTACCTGCGGGCCGAGCACCGCGGACGCGGGTTCGGCCGGATGTTCTTCGACCGCCTCGTCACGTTCGCGCGCGAGCAGGGGTGCGGGTGGCTGGAGTGGCAGACGCCGGTGGACAACGCCACGGGCATCGGGTTCTACGAGCACCTCGGCGCCCGGTCGCGCGCCAAGCAGCGGTTCACCTACGAGGTCGAGGGGCGTGAGGCACGGTGACGACGAGCGAGCTGCAGGAGCCGCTGGCCCCGTGGTCGGTGGACGCGGGCGACCGCGCGAGCACGGCCCCGCCGCTCGGCGACCTGGTGCGGGTGGCGGCGGCCCGTTGGCCCGCCCGCACGGCCGTGGACGACGGCACCGTGAGCCTGACCTTCGGAGCGTTCGAGGAGCGGGCCCGGACGCTCGCGCGGCACCTGGCGGCGGCCGGTGTGCGCGCGGGGGACCGGGTCGTGGTGCTGACGGAGAAGAGCGCGCTCGTGCCGGTGGTCGCGGTCGCCGCGTGGAAGTGCGGCGCGGTCTACGTGCCGCTGGACGGCACGGCACCGCCCGAGCGGCTGCGTCGGATGATCGCGCGCCTCGCAGCGCGCGCCGTGGTCGCGCTCGACGACCGCCCGGCCCTCGTCGACGACGTGCCGTGGACGGGCCGTCGTGCGCTCGACGCGGTGCTCGACGGCCCCGCGCGCACCTGGCGCACGGTGCCCCACCAGCCCGACGACAGCGCCTACGTGATCTTCACGTCGGGCTCGACCGGCGAGCCCAAGGGCGTGGACGTCACGGTCGCGAACCTCACGGCGTACTTCGCGGCGCACAACGAGGTGCTGCGGTTCACGCCGGCGTCGCGCGTGCTCAGCCTGTCGCCGTTCCACTTCGACGTGTCCGTCGAGGACACGCTGCTGCCGCTCTCGCTCGGCGCGTACGTCCACCAGTTCCGGGGCGTGCCCGCCGGTCCGATGCTGCGCGGCGCGATCCGGCGGCAGCGCATCACGCACCTCATCGCGGTGTCGACCCTGCTCACGATCATCACGCAGGACGGGCGTCAGGTGACGCGCGAGACGTTCCCGGACCTCGAGATGGTCATGACGGGGGCGGAGGTGTGCGACCCGAAGGTCATCAACCTGTGGAAGACGCGCCTGCCCGGCACGCGCGTGCTGAACGTCTACGGGCCCACCGAGGCGACCATCGTGTGCCTCGCCTACGAGGTCCGTGAGGTCGACCCCGACCGGGTGGGCTCCTACCCGATCGGCCGGCCCCTCAGGGGCGTCGAGGTCCGGCTCGTCGACGACGGAGGCGCACCGGTCGGCCCGGGTGAGGTCGGTGAGCTCTGGGTGGGCGGCCCCCAGGTGATGCGCGGGTACGTCGACCAGCCCGACGAGACCGCGCGCCGCGTCGTCGTGGTCGACGGCGTCCGCTACTACCGCACCGGCGACCTGTGCAGCTACGACGACGACGGCCAGCTCGTGTTCCGCGGCCGCGACGACGACGAGGTGAAGCTCGCCGGCCGCCGCATCCACCTCGGCGAGATCCGCGAGACCGCGCTCAGCTGCCCCGCGGTCGAGCGCGCGGCCGTCGCCGTCGTGCCGCGTGACGGCCACGACGTCATCGCGCTGCTCGTCGTGGCGCCCGACCCCGACGTGCTCGACGTCGTCGAGGCGCGCCTCGCCGAGCTGCTGCCCACGTACATGCGCCCCACGCTGCTGGGCTGGTCGCCGTCGCTCGCGGTCGCGTCGACCGGCAAGACCGACGAGAAGGACCTCGTGCGACGGCTCGCGGACGCCGCCGCGGGGACCGCCCGGACCCGGTTCCTGCTGGGTGCGGCGGACGCCGCGGCCGTGGCGGACGGAGCGGTCCGTGCGTGAGGGGGCCGTGGCGGCGCTCGACGCCGACTTCGCCCGCCTCGCCGTCGCGCGGTCGCTCATGGTCGGCCCCGTCCGTCCCGACCGGCCGCTGGTCGAGGACCGGCGGGTGGCCGAGCGGTGGGTCGCACGGTTCGGCGCGGGACCGGCGGGTGCCGACGTGCGGGGCGAGCGCACGTCGGCCGGCTCGCTCGTCGTGCGACCGTCGGGAGCGGCGCGGGTCCGGGACGACGTGCGGGTGGTCTACCTGCACGGCGGGGGGATGGTCTACTACTCGACCGCGGTCTTCGCGCCGTTCCTGCAGGTCCTCGCGGACGAGGTCGGCGCGCTGGTCGAGTGCTTCGACTACGCGAAGGCCCCCGAGCACGCGGTCGGGACGTCGGTGGACGACCTCGCGCGGCGCGTGCGGGAGCGCTGCCACGCGCTCGCACCGCGCCGCCTGCTCCTGCTCGGCGACAGCGTCGGCGGCCTGCTGGGGCTCCACCTGGCCCTGCGCGTGTGCCCCGGCGCGTTCGAGCGCGTCGGCCTGCTGTACCCGGTGCTCGACCTGCACGGCGAGCGCGGCTCGTACGACGAGTTCGGCGAGGGGTACTTCCTCGACCGCGACCGGATGCGCCTGTTCCGGGGGCTGCTGCGACCGGCGCTCGCCGAGCGCGGCCTGGACCCGATGCGCCTGACCGACGCCGACCTCGCGCGGCTGGGCTCGCCCCTGGTCGTGACCGCCGGCTGCGACGTGCTGCGCGACGAGGGGCACGCGTGGGTCGACGGGCTGCGTGCACGCGGCGTCGCCGTCGAGCACCAGGTGTTCCCGGCGCTGCCGCACGACTTCTGCCTCTACGCGCCGCGGCTGCCGGCCGCTCGTGACGCGGTCCGGTCGATCGCGGCCGGACTCACCCGCACGCTCCGGACCCCCGCGGGGGACGGGGGCACGACACCTGGGAGGACGACATGACCACCGCACTGCACGACGCCGTGAGGGACAAGGTCGCGGGCTACCTCGAGGCGGCGCTCGGCCGCCCCGTGGACGTCGCGACCGTCCCGGAGAGCACCGCCCTGAGCGAGCTCGGGCTCGACTCGCTCCTGACCATCAGCGTCATCGTCAGCCTGCTCGATGACGCCGGGGTCGACATGTTCGAGCACTCCGACTCGCTCGTCACGCCGAGCACCCTCGCCGACCTCTACGCCCTCGCCGCACGATTCCACCAGGGAGACGACACCGTGACCACCAGCACCGACACGACGACCGACGAGCTGCGCGACCAGCAGGCGCACTACAGCGCGAAGCTCGCGTACGAGATGGACTCCTTCGACCTCGCGCAGGCCCTCGAGGACGGCCAGGACGTGGTCGTCGTCGACGGGCGGAGCGCCGCCGCGTACGAGGCCGAGCACATCCGCGGGGCCGTCAGCATCCCGCACCGCTCGATGTCGGCCGACTCGTTGGCCGACCTCTCGCGCGAGCCGCTGTACGTCGCGTACTGCGACGGCATCGGCTGCAACGCGTCCACCAAGGCGGCACTCAAGCTCTCGACCGCCGGCTTCCGCGTCCGTGAGCTCATCGGCGGTCTCGACTGGTGGAAGCGCGACGGCCACCCGACCGAGGGTTCGTCGGTCGCGTGCCGCGTCGACGCGAGCCACTCCTCGACGTGCGGGTGCGAGGGATGAGCCCCGCCGGCCGCCCGCGCCGGACCGGTCCGCGCGCGTGCGGGCACCGTCGCCGCGCCCGGAGGTGGGGGCGGTGACCGGCCCGCGGGACGTCACGTGCGACGTCCTCGTCGTGGGCGGGAGCCTCGCGGGGTGCGCGACCGCGATCCGGCTCGCCGCGGCGGGTCACGACGTCGTCGTGGTCGACAAGCGGTCGCTCGACGACGGGCACTACAAGCAGCTCTGCACGCACTTCCTGCAGCCGCACGCCGTGCCGCTGCTCGACACGCTGGGCCTGTCGCACCTGCGGGGGCGGCCCCACGCCGTGCCGACGAAGGCGCTGTTCGTCACGGTCGGCGGCGTCGTCGACTCGCCGGGGCCGGGCTACGACCCCGCCCGGCCGGACTCGTACGCGCTGAACGTCGAGCGTCGCGTGCTCGACCCCGCGCTGCGGCGCCGCGCGCACGAGGTCGGTGCCCGGTTCCTCGACGGCACCGCGCTCGAGGGTCTCGTGCGCGACGACGAGGGGTGGTCGGTCGAGCTGCGGGACGCCGCGGGCCCGCGGCGGGCGCGCGCCCGGCTCGTGGTGGCGGCGGACGGCCGCCGGTCGCGCGTCGCCGGCATGCTCGGCAACGACGCCGTGGTCCGGCCCAACGAGCGGGCGGCGGTGTTCGGGTACTTCCGGGGCATCCCGGCACCCGACCAGGACCGGTCGGTCTTCGTCCGGCGCGACGGCGACCTCGCCTGCGTGTACCCGCTGGTCGACGGCCGCACCGAGCTCGTGCTGTTCTCGCACCCGTCGCGCGTGCAGGGTTGGCGGGGCGACGGTCGGGGCGGTGAGCTCGTGCGGTACTTCGCCGCGCTCGACGCCGCTCCCGACATGACGCACGCGACGCTCGACTCGCCGGTGCTGGGCTACACCGACTACCCCAACCAGGTGCGCCGTCCCGTCGTGGACGACGTGCCGTTCGTGGGCGACGCCGTCGTGTCGCTCGACGCGATGAGCGGGACGGGCTGCGGGTTCTCCCTGCTGTCCGCCGATCTCCTGGCGAGGGCGCTCGCGGGCCGGTCGTGGGCCCCGGACGACGTTGCGGCGGGGCTCGCGCTGTACGCGTCGCAGCACGACGCGCAGATCGTGCCGCACGTCGACGGGATCTGCGCGGACTCGCTGGTCGGCCGGGGCGAGGAGTCGGAGCGACGGACCTTCGGGACCGTGTGCGCCGACCCGGGCCTGAGCGCCGACTACCTGCGGCTCACGGGTCGCCTGACCGCCCCCGCCGAGTTCCAGGCCGCGTTCGTGCGCGCCGTGCTGTCCGCACGGCGCCGCCCCGCGGCGACGCCCGCGTGACGAGCCCGCGGGCCGTCCTACGCAGGTCCGACCCCCGGACCCGCCACCTGCCACCGTCCCCGACGCCGAAGGAGAGAGGCCGATGCCCCGTGTCGCCTTCACGACGTTCGCGATCCTGAAGAGGCCCTACGGCGACCCCGTGGTGCAGGGGTTCGACGACCTGACGCCGCCGACGTTCGCGCAGGCCGAGGGCAGCCCTGGCTTCGTCGCCCGCGCCAAGGAGAGCCCCGACCAGAGCCACCTGACCAACTTCTCCCGCGACTGGGGGGAGTGGGGGCGGTTCGAGGTGCCGCGCTTCTACACCGGGGGACGCACCGACGACACCGACAGCCGTGCGTCGACGCTGTCGCTGTGGACCGACCTCGAGTCCGTCTTCGCGTTCGTGTACTCGGGCACGCACCGCACCGCGCTCGCGCAGCGGCACGCGTGGTTCCTCAAGCCCGAGTGGCCGACCTACGCCGTGTGGTGGGTCGGCGACGACGAGATCCCGACGTGGGCCGACGCGTGCGCCCGCCTCGAGCACCTCCACGAGCACGGGCCCACGCCGTCCGCGTTCACGCTGCGCACCGCGTTCGCCGCCGACGGCACGCCCGTCCGGGTCCGGGGCCTCGCCGAGAGCCGCAGCACCGGCGCCTGACGCCGCACCTCCCGTCCCGCCACCGAAGGAGCCAGCCGAGTGTTCACCCGCGCGTTCGACCGATCGGCCATGAGCTGGTCCTACGAGATGCACCTGCAGCCCCTGCTGTCCGCCGAGGACGTGGCCGGCGTCCCGTTCGGCTCCGTCTTCGGCAGCGTGCCGCCCCGCACGGTGTCCAAGCGGCACGCGCACCAGGACGGGGAGATGTTCCTCGTGCTCGCGGGGCGTGCGACCGTCCTGGTGGGTGACGAGGTCACCGAGCTGACGCCCGGCGGCACGGTGCTCATCCCGCCGTTCCACGCCCACGAGATCCGCAACGACGGCGACGAGCCGTTCGACCTCGTCTCGGTGTACTGGGAGCACATCCCCAGCGCGGTCGACGCGCTCGCCCAGCGCCCCCCGGCCACGCGCGCCGCCGACCGGACGCTCGTGTTCTGCCCGCCGCCCACGCCCAACGGCGGGCTCCACCTGGGGCACCTCGCGGGACCCTACGTCCGCGCCGACGTGCTCGTGCGCGCGCTGCGGAGCCAGGGCCGCGACGCGCGCCTCGTCACCGGCACCGACGACCACCAGTCGTACGTCGCGACCGCCGCGCGCCGGCGGGG
>JAEYNO010000399.1 GCA_023412515.1 Actinomycetes bacterium | reverse complement strand
ACCACCGACGTGCGGCCGTACCCCACGTGCACCCCGGTCAGTCGCAGCATCACTCCACCTCCGTCGCGGAGCCGCGCGCACCCGCGCCACGGCCCAGGTACACCTCGACGACCTTCGGGTCGGCCTGGACCTGCGCGACCGTCCCCTCGGACAGCACCCGCCCTTGGTGGAGCACCGTGACCGACGAGGCGAACGTCCGCAGGAACTCCATGTCGTGCTCGACGACGACGACCGTGCGCTGCTCACCGATGCGTTGCAGCAGGAGCCCGGTCTGCTCGCGCTCGGCGTGGCTCATGCCGGCCACGGGCTCGTCGAGCAGCAGCAGGCGCGCGTCCTGGACCAGGAGCATCCCGATCTCGAGCCACTGCTTCTGCCCGTGCGCGAGCACCCCCGCGGGTGAGTCCGCGTGCGCGGTCAGCCCGATGGTCTCGAGCGCCTGCGCGACCTCGTCGGGGATCGCGCGCCGCCGCCGCAGGAGGGTCGGCAGCCCGCGCCGCGAGCCCGCCGCGATGTCGAGGTTCTGCAGCACCGACAGCTCGTCGAACACGCGCGCGGTCTGGAACGTGCGGCCCACACCGGCGCGCACGATCCGGTGCGCGGGCTTCCCGACGAGCTCGACCCGGCCGAACTGCACCGAGCCCGTGCACCGCGCGAGCCCGGTGATGGCGTCGACGATCGTCGTCTTGCCCGCACCGTTCGGGCCGATGAGGAACCGCAGGTCACCCTGCGTGACGGTGAGGTCCACCCCGTCGACGGCGACGAAGCCGTCGAACTCGACGCGTAGCCCGCGCACCTCGAGGTAGTCGTGCCGGAACCGTTCACCGGGTGCGGCGATCACGGCCTCGAGCGCCTGCGGGTCCAGCTGGACCGTGGCGTCCCCGTCGTCGGGCAGCGGCGTGGTGTCGTGCGTCGTCATGCGGTCCTCCCCGCGCTCGCCGTGGCCTCGTCGTGCTCGCCGTCGCCCGTGCCGTCCGCGCCAGGCTCGCCGGGAGCCGGCGGGCCCGCGGCCTGGCCGGCGGGCCGTCGCCGCAGCCGCAGCCGCCCCACGGTCGCCAGCCCGTCGGGCAGGAACGTGACGACGAGGATGAACAGCCCGCCCAGGAAGTACGTCCAGAACGACGGGAACCGCTCCGACAGGCTCGTCTCCGCCCAGGACACCGCGAGCGCGCCGACGACCGGGCCGAGCAGCGTCGCGCGTCCGCCGATCGCGACGCCCACGAGGAACGCGATCGACGGCACGACACCCACGTCCGCGGGCGAGATGATCCCGACGACCGGTGCGAACAGCGCCCCGCCGATCGCCGCGAACAGGGCCGCGAGCGTGTAGGCGAGCACCTTGACCAGGGCGGGGTCGTACCCGAGGAACCGGACCCGGTTCTCCTGGTCGCGCACCGCGACGAGGAGCTCGCCGTACCGCGAGCGCATGATGAGCCGCACTGTCAGCACCATCACCAGCAGGGTGCCCGCGGCGATGTAGTAGAGCATCTGCTTGTTCACCGGGTCCGCCAGCGAGAAGCCGAAGAACGACCGGAACCCGTTGAGCCCGTTGGTGCCGCCTGTGACCTTCTGCTGACCGATGAGCAGGATCACGAACGCCGCCGCCAGCGCCTGCGACAGGATCGCGAAGTACGCGCCGCGCACGCGCCGCTTGAACACCGCCAGCCCGAGCAGCGCCGCCAGGCCCGCGGGCAGCAGCAGGATCGCCAGGACCGTCACGACCGGGCTGCGCATCGGCTCCCACCACGCGGGAACGGTGCCGTCGCCGTACAGCAGCATGAAGTCCGGCACGCCGTCGGGCCCGGCGTCGGCGAGCTTGAGGTGCATCGCCATGAGGTAGCCGCCCAGTCCGAAGAACACGCCCTGGCCGAGCGTGAGCATGCCCCCACGCCCCCAGGCCAGCCCGATCCCGACCGCGACCATCGCGAGGCAGATGAACTTCGCCAGCAGGTTGAGCCGGAAGTCCGACAGGACGTTCGGTGCGACGACGAACAGCAGGCGACCGCCCACGCCGGACCCGACGAGCAGGCGCGCCCGCTCGTGCGACCACAGGGCGCTCATGCCAGGCTCCTCGTCCGGACGGCGACCAGACCCTGCGGCCTGACCTGCAGGAACGCGACGATGATGACGAACACGAGCACCTTGGCGATGCTCGCGGTCGACGAGTACTCGATGCCGGCCTGCAGCAGGCCGAGCCCGAACGCGGCGATCACCGCGCCCTTGAGCTGGCCGATCCCGCCGACCACGACGACGAGGAACGCGTCGACGATGTAGGCCGTGCCGAGCGTCGGCCCGATCGACCCGAGCAGCGTGAGCGCCACCCCCGCGACGCCCGCGACGCCCGAGCCCAGGAAGAACGTGAGCCGGTCCGTCGCGCGTGTCGAGATGCCCGCGCTCTCGGCGAGGTCACGGTTGGCGACGGTCGCGCGGATCCGCCGGCCCAGCGGCGTCAGCGTGAGCACGAGCGCCATCGCGACCACGGCGAGGGCCGCGAGCGCGAGGATGAACAGCCGCGTCTTCGGCACCCCCACCCCGAGCACCTGCACCGCGCCCGACAGCCACGCCGGCGCACGCACGTCCACGTTCGGAGCACCGAACACGTCCCGCGCGAGCTGTTGCAGCACGAGCGCGACGCCGAACGTCACGAGCAGCGTGTCGAGCGGCCGGTGGTACATGCGGGAGATCAGCGTGACCTCGAGCAGCAGGCCGAGCAGACCTCCGACCAGGAACCCGATCACCAGGGAGACGAGCAACGAGACGCCCGCGTCAGCGATCGCACCTTGCACGACGTACGCCGTGTACGCGCCGGCCATCATGAACTCGCCGTGCGCCATGTTGATGACGCCCATCTGCCCGAACGTGAGCGCCAGGCCGAGCGCTGCCAGCAGCAGCACCGACCCGAGGCTCAGCCCGGCGAACAGCTGTGAGACCAGGGCATCCATGCACCCGCGTCCTTCCTGCGCCCTCGTCGGACGCGGCCCGGCCGCCCCGGGGGCGGCGTACGGCGACTGGGGCGGTGGCCCGGCTCACGGAGAGAGGGCCGGACCACCGCCGTCAGGGGTGGGTCAGGACAGACCCTCGGCCCAGTCGTAGCCCTCGAGGAACGGGTCCGGCTCGATCGGGCCGTCGGACGTCCAGACCGGGTAGATGAGGCCGTCCTCGCGGATCTCGCCGATGTACGCGGTCTTGGCGATGTGGTGGTTGTCGCCGTTCACGGTGACGGTGCCCTCGGGCGCGTCGAACGTGACCCCGCCGGCGGCCTCCTGCACGGCCGCGACCTCGAACGACCCGGCCTTCTCGACCATGGCCTTCCAGAGGTGGAGCGACGTGTACGCGGCCTCCATGGGGTCGGACGTGGGGCGGTCGTCGCCGTACCTGGCCTTGAACGCCGCGACGAACGCGGTGTTCGCGGGCGAGTCGACGGTCTGGTAGTAGTTCCACGCGGTGAGCTGCCCGGCGACGTTCTCGACGCCGATGCCGCCGACCTCCTCCTCGGCGATCGACACCGAGACGACCGGCACGGCGTCGGCGGTGAGCCCGACGTTCTTGAACTCCTTGAAGAACGCGACGTTGGAGTCGCCGTTGAGGGTGTTGAACACCGCGTCGGCGCCCGAGGCCTTGAGCTTGTTGACGATGGTCGCGAAGTCGGTGTGCCCGAGCGGCGCGTACTCCTCGCCGACGATCTCGATGCCGTTGGCCTGCGCGTACGCGTCGATGATCTTGTTGGCCGTGCGCGGGAAGACGTAGTCGGACCCGACGAGGAAGACCTTCTTCCTGCCCTGCTCGGCGAGGTAGTCCATGCCGGGGATGATCTGCTGGTTGGTCGTCGCGCCCGTGTAGAAGATGTTGGGCGACGCCTCGAGGCCCTCGTACTGCACGGGGTAGAACAGCAGCGCGTCCTTGGCCTCGACGACCGGCAGCATGGCCTTGCGGGAGGACGACGTCCAGCCGCCGAAGACGGCCGCGACGCAGTCGGACGCGATGAGCTTCTCGGCCTTCTCGGCGAACACGGTGGGCTCGGACGCGCCGTCCTCGGCGACCACCTCGAGCTGCTTGCCGAGCACGCCCCCGGCGGCGTTGATCTCCTCGGCCGCGAGGTCGAGCGCGTCGCGCACGGTCTGCTCGGAGATCGCCATGGTGCCGGACAGCGAGTTGAGGAAGCCGATCTTCACGGAGTCGCCGGACGTGTCGACGCACGACGCGGCGCCGGAGGCGCCGGCCGTGCCGGCGTCGCCGGCCGCGGTGCGCGCGCCGCAGGCGGACAGCGCGAGCGCGGCGGCGAGGGCGACGACCGGCAGG